>JBGTHE010000069.1:0-1667 GCA_041746335.1 Lysobacterales bacterium
CGCCAATACTAAAGTATCGGCATCACCCCCGTCAGACGAAAGAATGCAGGCTTCCAACAGCACATAACCCTCAGGGCTGAAGCGCATGGCATTGGCCAGCAAGTTATCCAGGGCCTGGCGCAACAGCACCGGATCAACCCGCCAGTATGTACGAGCTTGTGACTCAACCAGCAAATGTAATTGGGTTCTACCCGCAATTGCGGCGGGCCAGTGCGAGCAGATCAGCCGCTCCAGAAATATACCGCCTTCGATGGCAGAGTCTGCGTGATGATCCCTCTCCCCGCACAGAAAATCCGGTCGCAAGCTACGGTCAATCAGACTGGCCATCTGCTGGCCGCAAGCTTGCAGAGTCGCCAGCCAGGATGCCGCATGGCCAGGCAAGTCCTGAGCCGACAGTAGCTCTGCGAGGCCTAACATACCGGTCAGTGGGGTACGAAGTTCGTGTCGCAACTGATACAGATCGACAGCGTTCACCAAACCACCTGCGGGTCTGCTGTTGGCTGATCGGTAAGTCCTGAAATTCGATGAATGTGTCGCCTGGCGTCGCTCCCGCCTGTGCGACCTGTCCCTTAATATTCCCATAATCCCCCGAAAACCGCGTCAACTTCTGCCCACTGCTGGTGCATCGAATCCGAAGCCCGAAAATCAGGCTTCAGATGTATCCATCAACTGCCGCCAGGAGGATCTCCTGGCAAAACCTGCGGGGCGCGCGGTGCCCGAAGAAATCAGAACGTTCTGAACTTTTCGTGGATGAACAATTCAGAACCTCAAATGTACTCGCAGCTTTTCTACGGTGCAATGGCCACTCTGTCCTTTTCTGATTTTGCTGTGAATCGCCTTTAAGGCCACTACAATGAAGCCAGGTTTTATCGGAGTCCTCCCGCCACTATGCCCTTGAGGCTGCTTGTATCCATCATTATCCTGCTGGCTGCGCTGCTGGTGGTTTTTGTATTTTTGCTGGCCACTGATACGGCTCTGTCTGTGTGGAACTACTTGCGCACGGCGCCAGCGTGGTTGCAGGTGGCCTATCTGTGCATGCTGGTGATCCTGCCGCTGGCTACTCTGGTTTTTTTCTGGTCCTGGTTCAGGCCCAGTCGCCCCGTAAACGCTGAAGTCCGGCCTCGGCAGGTTAATTTCGAGCAGCTGCAGGAAGACCTTCTCAGTTCGCAGCAGGCTGGGGTCGATGTTGCCCCCGTGCTGGCCGAAATTCGCGAGCAGCGGCGGCGCAAGGACAGCGGTGAAATACACATCGCGATCTTTGGCGAAGTGAGCAGTGGCAAAAGCAGCCTGGTCAAAGCCTTACTACCCCTGGCTGATATCGCACGTGATCCGCGAGCAGGAACCACGCAAACGATTACCCAATACCGCTGGACGGCGGCTTCCGGTGATCAGGTGCTGATCACCGACTTGCCCGGATTCAATTTCGATGATGACGCCGCGGCTCGCGAAGAAACCCGCCGGGCACATCTGGTGATATTTCTCTGTGACAGTGATCTGAGCGCCAGCCAGGCCCAGCAGTTGCGCAACCTGGTCGAGCTGAATAAACCCATGGTTCTGGCGCTGAACAAGTCTGACCGCTTCAGCACCAATGAGCTGATCGTTTTACGTACCAGACTGCAACAAAGCAGCGGATTGCCAGCTGAGAACATCGTCAACATCAGCGCCGG
>JBGTHE010000070.1:0-2212 GCA_041746335.1 Lysobacterales bacterium
CCGAAGGCGTTGATCCGAGACTGGTGTGTCACGCAATTGAAGAGCGCATTCCGGAAATCGATGCCCACGTCGCCGCCGACTACAGCAAAATCTCCATCGACTATTGGATGACCCGCACGGGAATCGGGATTAGCTTCGGCCTGGCAACGGTATTGGGCCTAATCATCGGCGTGGTGATGGTTGGCCAGACGCTTTATGCACTGGTACTCGATCGCCTGCACGAGTTCGCCACTCTCAAGGCAATCGGTGCGCCCGAGTCGCGCGTTTACGGAATCTTGTTGCTGCAAGCCATGATCATGGCCGTCGTGGGCACGATGGTGGGGATGGTGTTGGTCGCACTCATTCAAAAGTTCGGCACCTCTCCCAAGGCGCCGATCGTCATCCCTCTTTGGCTGACGATTGGAACCACGCTGCTCGTCGTCGCAATTTGCTTATTCTCCGCACTACTGCCTTATTTACGTGTCCGATCCGTGGACCCCGTGATGGTGTTGCAGTCGTGAGCAACCCTCAGCATCACAATTCGACGCCGGTGATCGACCTTCGCGGTCTGCTGATGTCGTATCGCCGCGGCTCGACGACAACGCCCGTGCTCCAGGGAGTGGACTTGACCGTCCAGCCGGGCGAATGTGCGTTTCTCGCCGGCCCTTCGGGAAGCGGAAAAACCACGTTGCTATCTATTGTCGGCTGTATTCTCTCACACGACGGCGGCACGGTCCGCGTGCTGGGCGAGGACATTCAGCGATTGAATAGAAGCGAGCGGGCCGCACTGCGGCTGGAACGGATCGGCTTTGTGTTTCAGCGGTTCTATCTCATCCGCGGCCTCTCAGCCGTGGACAACGTTTGCGTTCCGCTCACGCTGATCGGCGTGCCGAAACGCCAGGCCTACGAGCGGGCCATACACCTGCTGGAAGCGTTTGGCCTGGCCGAAAAGGCCGATTCGCACCCCGCCAATCTGAGCACGGGGCAGTGCCAGCGGATCGCCCTGGCTCGCGCGTTGGCAAACGATCCAGACCTGATCCTGGCCGATGAGCCGACCGCGTCACTCGACGCAGAGAACGGGCAGGTGGTGATGCGACTGCTCCGCCAGTTGGCGTCCGAGCATCGCAAGACCGTCGTCGTCGTGACTCATGATACACGCATCTTCAACTTCGCCGACCGCGTTCACTGGCTGGAAAGCGGCAGGATCGTTAAATCACAAACCGCCCGGGAATTACGAACCAACGAACCCTTGGGGAGTGCATCCGTAGACATTGCTTCGCTAGATTTGCCTGTACCGCGCCTCAGCCCGATGCCGCTGAAGTCCTGACGAGATTTGTGCTTTCAGGCACTTCCGCACTACTGGTGCCGGGTACTCGGGTGGGACTGGGGAGGAATATGACGATTGGAGCCCTCACAACCAGTGTCATCCGCAGGAACGATGCCACGTGCAGCGGTATTGCCGATAAATCTGAGAGCTGCTACAGCCGAGACGTATAGTTTCTATAGAGAATTGCCCTGCGAGAAAGCGACGGCCAAAGAAGTAATAATGTCGCACCGGCAAACGGTCATCAAAAGAGTCTGCACCATGAATCCCCCCATCTCAAAACAAGGCTATTTTGAGCTTCGCAGCCGGCTCAGGTTTCACCAGCTATTTTGGCCGACCGGGCTAGTGCTGCTGGCAGACATCGGCCTGTTGAGCACGTCGCTCGCCTGGGGCTTCTATCTGATCGCATCAAATCCAGACGTGCAAGATCGACTGGTTCAGGAAGTACAATCGGCGCTGCATGGCAGGATGCCGTGCCACGATGATTTGGAACACCTGCCGTATACACAAATGGTCCTAGATGAGGCACTCCGGCTTTATCCGTCCTCCTGGGTACTGCCAAGATACGCAGAGCATGAAACGGTGATTGACGGCTACTGCATTCCGCCAAATTCGATGCTATTTCCGATGGTTTATCTGACACACCGCGACGCGCGGCACTGGAACGACCCCGAGAAATTCGATCCTAATCGTTTCTCACCTGGCGCCATGACGAACCGACATCCGTGTGCTTACTACCCGTTCAGCAGAGGTGAGCGTGCTTGCGTCGGCAAACATTTGGCACCGAAGATTATGAGACTTGTATTCGCCATGGCCATCCAGCGATACACACTTACCTTTCATCCGCAATCGCCCGTCGATCCAGTAGCCGACTTTGGGTTCGAGATTCATCCGCGAGATCCGATAATG
>JBGTHE010000071.1:0-1747 GCA_041746335.1 Lysobacterales bacterium
GAGCACTGTGGTTCCATGGCCATCATAAGTAACATGAAGTTCTCCCGCCACCAGAACCATGCGCTCCGCAGACGTATGCCAGTGGCGAGGGGCAGTGGATTTTGCCGGAAGCTTGAAGAAAATATCCGCATTTCCCTTCGAAGGGTCGCCCTGTAGCACCGCGATGGCACACCCTTCTGGCAGAAATGCCGGACAGGGACCCCACTCCAGACTCGAATCCTCGATGGTTCTTGTCAGTGCGGTAGGTCCAGTCGTAGTCTCAGCATGCGCGAATCCGCTGCAAAGAATAACGCAGAGCGATGTGGTAGCGAAAAGGTACTTGCACATTAGTCATCTCCTCGGTGGTTTCTGATGGACTCACTCTTGCAGAATAGACTACGCCGAGGTCGTTGGCTGGGAAAATCGAAAATGAATGATTCCGTCTCATACCTGAAGTCAGACCATTGCAGGTTTACCAGCTCACAGCAGGAGTCCTTGCACTTATCCTGAGTTCAACTGCGATTCCTGAATCTGTGCCATAAGTCTCGTCCCCAGGTTTCCAGTCGATCCAGCAGCTTCGCAAGGGGTTTGAAACGCGCGGACAGCAAAGCAAGCCCAGGAATCCAGAGCAGAAAGCCCGGGATTCCAGGCGGCAGTGAAAGCACGAACCCGCCAAGGACCAGCAACACACCGACGGCGACATATCCAAAGGTGGTCCAAAACGTCTTGCTACCGTCTTCCCTGCGCCTGATGCGCTGGAAATGATCAACGAACCTTTGGCCGGGTTTGCCGTGTTTGACTTCGCGAAACTCTTGTTTGATTTTTTGCAGCAAGGGATCTACCGTTTTACCTGTAAGGGCGCGCGCGGGCGCTGGGATAGGTTCTCGTATCCAGCGCCGGCTTCGACTTCAACTGTGGAACTTAACCAGAACAGTCGCGGCTGTCGGTGCGGTATGGCTCCAAATAACCCGCGGCCGATAGGCTCTCAGTGCGGCGTTGCTTGTTGCTTTTCATGGCAGCTTTCGCGTTGCCTGTCTCTGATATGCAATGCCACAATAAAGCGGTATCAGCAACATTACCCCGCAAAGAATCACCACACCGGGCCAACCGCTGTGTGAGTAAGCAATACCTGAGCCGGTAATGCCGCTCCAGCCACCGACATAGTAGAACAGCACATACAGAGCATTGGCGCGGCCACGGCCCGACTCCAAACTCTGGTTGACAGCGCCAACTGCAGAGGCGTGCACGCCGAAATAGCCGGTACATATGGCTGCCAGCGCCACGCCCACGGCCCACATTGACGGTACGGTGGAAAGCAGCAGGCCTGCCGCGATCAGCACTACGCCAACGGCCATGGTGACACCACTGCCCCAACGATTGCTCACCCTCCCGGCGATGGGGCCGACCAGAATGCCCAGTACATAGCTCAGGTACAGCGCCGTGATCCACTGCACCGGCAGGGAAAGTGGCGGCGCGGCGAGATAGAAGGGCAGGAAATTGAACACCGAGGAGAACACGAAGAAAGAAGCAAAGGCCACCAGGAACAAGCGGAACAGGTCGCGTCGTTTGACCATAGCCCACAGGCTGATACCCCCGCTCTGGTGATGCGCAGCGGGGGCGGGTTCGCGCAATCGCAACACTGCAATGAAAGTTGCAATCAGAACCAGTACCGCAGCCGTGACAAAGGCGTAACGCCAGTGTGCGGGCGGATGCAGCCAGCCACCCAGCAATCGCCCGCCCAGGCCGCCGGCGACGGTGGCGGAGACGT
>JBGTHE010000072.1:0-8435 GCA_041746335.1 Lysobacterales bacterium
CATCCGGCACCGGAGCCACGCCATAAGGTTGTCGCGGCAAGTGGCCGAACATCAGGGGCAGACGGCCATCGATTTTTTTGGCGTAATAAGATGCAATAGCCAAGAGTTCGCGCGGGCTGCGGGCGTAAAACTGCTCGTCGGTGCGGAGAAACTCCAGAAAGGCCGGAAAATCGCCGGCAAATTCCAGCTTCTGGATGATGTCGTCCATTTCGGCACGGATGCGGGCTACTTCGCTCAAACCAATGTCATGAATATCCTGGGCGCTCAGGTCCACCGTGGCATAACGGCGGATCGCCGCCTGGTAAAAATCCTCACCGCCCGGCAACTGACTGGCCCCCAGAGTCTCCCGCGCTCCCGGCAGATATTCCTGGTGGAAAAAATCATACAAGCGTTGATAAGCCGGTATCACTGATTCGGAAATGACTTGTTGAGCACCCGCCAGCAATGCTGCCTGTTCCTCGCTGGAGATAGTATTGGGCATGCTCATGAAAGGCTTGAAGAATGGACTCTCATCCACCCGGGTGACGAGCTGTGCGCGAATGGGTTCATCGCGCCCATCCAGAATCACCTTGGGCTGGGTGATACCCAGCTCGATTCCTGTACGCATCAGCGTTATGTATTCGTCCATGATAGGACCAATTTGCTGCATCCGGGACAGGTAGTCGTGGAAGTCTTTGGCTTTGCCGAAAGTGGTATCGAAGGGTAGTCGACCCCACTCCATGTAAAAGCCCCAGTCGCTGTTGAACGGGATCAGATAGGATTTGGTTTCATAGTCGGCACGGAAGTCGCCGATCTGTTTCCGGTAAAGTCTCAAGTTGATGCAATCTTCGTGCGACAGCCGATCACAGGACAATTTATCCAGTTGCTGCTGGACCTGGCCCCAATATTCATAGCGCCGTTTCTGGTCCGCTTCGCTGACACGCCCCAGCTGCCCGGCAAATTCATCATTACCCGTGGCACTGGCGATGAGGGGAAATTCCTTCAGCCGGAACGCCCACTCCTCTTCGTAAATCTGTCGGAAAGCTGCGCTGTCATCTGCGGCCAAAAGGTTATTGACGGGCAGGAACAGAAGCCCAATTGAGACCAGCCAAGGGTTCATCCTGCGGCGTGAAGTCATACTCTGTTTCTCCAGAAAGCTTTTGATTATTGGCGCTTGTTTTCTTTTGCTGGTGGGTTTTGCGCTCACTGATCTGTTGTGGATTCTACCTGCTACTGCCGCAGACAGACATCAGCTGACCACAAATCCCTGCCAGTAAGGATCGTCTTGAGGATCAACGGTAATGCGGTTGTGACCATATATGCGGGCCCAACCCTCAATACTGGGAATGATTGCTTTGTACTCGCCCACTCGGGCAGCAGCTTCAACCCGACCGGTAAACTGGCTACCAATATAGGATTCATGCACAAAGGTATCGCCTGGCTTCAATTCACCTCGAGCCGCGAGCTGGGCCATACGTGCTGATGTGCCGGTACCGCAGGGTGAGCGATCAATCGCTTGTTCACCATAGAACACCGCGTTGCGGGCATGCGAATCGGGCTTGAGGGGTTTGCCAGCCCACAGCATATGGCTGAGACCTTTGATGCGGTCGTCTTCGGGATGAACAAAGGAGTACCGCTCGTTCAAGCGCTTTCGCAATAAAGGACTGATTCGAATGATTTCGCCTGCACTTAACTCGCTGAGATCCCGGTAAATTGCTTGCGGCTCGACCATGGCATAGAAATTACCACCGTAAGCTACATCCACTTTCAGAACGCCACCCAGTTCGGGGCAATCCACTTCCAGACCCTGAGCATGCAGATAGGAAGGGATATTGGTCAGGCGCACGAATTTCACCTTGCCGCCCACCTGCTCGTAACGCGCTTCCACTTTTCCAGCCGGCGTTTCCAGCAGCAGCAGACCCGGCTCGCGTGGTGTGGCCAGGCCGTGCTCGATCGCAATGGTCACCATTCCAATGGTGCCGTGGCCACACATGGGCAGGCAGCCGGAAGTTTCAATGAACAACACACCAATATCGCAGTCTTGCCGTGTACTGGGATAGAGAATGCTGCCCGACATCATCGCGTGGCCCCGTGGCTCGAACATCAACGCTGTTCGTATCCAGTCAAACTCCCGCATGAAATGTTGCCTACGAGCGGCCATGCTGTCGCCCTTTAATTCAGGCCCGCCAGTCACCACCAGCCTTACCGGGTTGCCACAGGTATGTGCATCGATGCAGTCGAATTCCCAGGCTTTATCGGGCAGCATCAGTTGGCTTTCCGCGTGAAGCGCGTGATAGAAAAGGGCTGGATATCCACATGCGGCGTCCGCCCGAATACCAGGTCGCTGATGATGCGTCCGGAGCTCGGGCCCTGAGTAATACCGTAGTGTCCATGGCCGAATGCACACAGCACCCGATCGTAAGCAGGCAGCTTGCCCAGCACCGGAATGGAGTCCGGAAGCATCGGCCTCTGACCCATCCACTCGGTGACAGACTCCCCTTTGAGGCCAGGCAGAAAACGCTGTGCATGTTGCAACAGGACCTTGGCGCGGCGGTAATCGGGGGCTGCATCAATGCGGGCAAATTCGGCCGTGCCAGCCACCCGCAGGCCATCGCGCATGGGGGTCATAACGATGTATTCTTTGATCTGCATCAGGGGATGAGACAAGCTGACGTTAGGGTGTGCCAGCATGCTGTGATAACCGCGTTTGGCGGTCAGTGGCACCCGATAACCGAACTGCTGCAGCAAGGTATTGGTCCACACTCCGGTGGCCAACACCAGGTAGTCTCCACTGATTTTCTTTCCGCTCTGGGTGCTAACCGAAGCCCCCTGAGTGCCGGACTGCACTTCGGTAACCTTGTCGTTCAACCACACTGCACCCGCTGCGAAAGCGCCTTCCGCAATATTTCTTGTCACATCGGCTGGCGACAACAAGTGTTGCCAGCTGTGGTCCATCAACGCCACTCCTTCTTCCGGAATTTTTACGTCCGGTTCGAGATCGTGCAGTTCGGCATGACTGAGCCTGGACCAGGGCAGGTTGAATTGATCCTTGATGTCGTAACGCCAACGATCCTGTTCAAATTCCGCTGGGTCGCTGTACAGCAATATCAGGCCTTTGGCGCTGCGAAGAGATTCACTGTTGGTGCCTTTGAGGATGAAGTCGTAGTCGGCTGCAACGGAACGCATCAGCTGATGTTGCGCTGCAGAGACTTCCTGCACTCGCTGCGGATTGCCTTCACGCCAGAAGCGCCACAACCACGGCAGCAAGGCTGGCAGGTCAGGCCAGCGTATGCGCATGGGGCCCAAAGGATCGAGCAGCCAGCCAGGCACCTGCCTGATGGCGCCTGGGTAGGAGAAGGGATAAATCGATGATGGAGAAAGACAACCGGCATTGCCAAAACTGGTGGCCTGTCCGGGCTGCACATGATCGATCACAGTCACCTTCGCACCACGACGCTGCAGATGCCAGGCGCAGGAAGCACCGACAATACCGGCGCCAATCACAATGCAGTGGGGTTGTTGCTGACTCACTTTGTACTCAAATAGTGGAAACAATAGTTTCTGGAATCGGGCCGAGTTCAAAACCTGATTAACTTGGCCATACGCTAGCCGAAACGGTCCAGGCCAGCTACCAGCCGTTCCAGCACCGCAATGGTGGCATCGGATGCTTTCTCGGCACCACCCGCATCGCGCCGTGCGATCAGCCTTGCGAGTGATGCATGTGCTGTGATGGCCTCAGCCAATTTGACCTGCCGACGATGAAAATACCAGAACCTTCGGCTGTGACTGCGAAACGGTGCCAGCGCAGCGGTGGCAAATGGATTGCTGGCGCATGCATCGATCAGTTTGTCGAGCTCGAAATCCAGCCGCAGGAAGTCATCCAGACTTTCATGCACCAGCGCCATGTCGCGGGCGATGGCAGAAAGGCTACCGCGTTGTTCATCACGGGCATTGAGAGCAGCCCGGTGAACCACCAGGCGCTCCAGAGGTTTACGGGCTTCGAGTATGTGCAGCATGCCAGTGCGGCTGACGGGGGTCACCATCAAACCTTTGCGTGGAATGACTTGCAACAGCTCCTGGTTTGCCAGGCGTTGTATGGCCTCTCGCACCGGGGTGCGACCGATGCCCGTCATTTCGATCAATTCGCCTTCTGATACCAGTGCGCCGGGAGGCAACTGCAAAGTCACCAGCTTCTCTTCCAGCAGTTCGTAAGCCCGTTGTGCAAGGCTGGACGAAACGAACTCCGCCATTGCATTCATGTGGCGGAAAATTTCTGGCGATAGCGCAAAATTCAGGCCTCAAGGGCAGGACGATTGGCCAGCGCCTGCTGCAGGATTTCTTCCACCCGGCTCGCGTCCTTGTCTGTCAATTGCAGCCTTGGCGCCCTCACTCGAGCGCTACCCACACCCATGAGCGCCTCCACCAGTTTGATCTGTTGCACAAATTTGGGGCCGATATCAAGGTGCAGAAGCGGCAGGAACCATTCGTACAATTCCCGAGCCTGATCCCACTTCCCCGCTTGTACTAATTCCCACAAACGGACAGTTTCGTGCGGGAATGCTACAACCAGTCCGGCCACCCAGCCATTGGCGCCCAGCGCAAAACTTTCGAAAGCGAGATCGTCCACACCACAGAAAATCGAGTAGCGATCACCCGTCAAACGGCGAATTTCGGGAATTCGGCGGGTATCCGCTGAGGACTCTTTGATCGCCACGAAACGAGGCTGATCCGCCAGGCGGTCAAAGTCTTCAGCGGTCAGATCGGTGCCATAGGCCACCGGATTGTTATACAGCATGATGGGCAGTTCAGTCGCCGTAGCCACTGCATTCAGATAGGCCAGGGTTTCACGCTTGTCGCTGGGGTACCGCATGGGCGGTAATAACATGAATCCATCAGCACCCAGCTCAGCGGCTTGCCGGGCAAACTCTTTGGCCCGCCGGGTGGCACATTCGGCAATACAGACAATGAGGGGAAGAGCTTTCGTTTTTCGTTTCGCAAAGAAGCGAACTGTTTCCATTTTCTCTTCATCGCAGAGTGTCGCGTTTTCACCCAGCGATCCCAATACGATCAGTCCATGCACTCCAGCATCAACTTGAAAAGCCAGATGTTGCTCCATCGCTTCCCAGTCGAGGCTGTCATCTGCTGTGAATTTGCTGGTAAGTGCAGGGAAAACGCCCTGCCAGGAAGTAAGACTCATAATTCGGTCCAATCAGGTGGATGCTGTGTCGTTTAACTTGATATCCATATGATATATCAGAGTCGTGAGGAAAAACCAGTCCAAAGTTTGGAACTTTCATGGATGTTTATATTGTTTATTGGCTTCTGCACGAGTTCGGGCCCATGACCGAGACGCGCCTTCAGTCGCAACTTGTCACCAAACGCTGGGGATTTGTCTGGAACCGTATACGAGCCGGGGGAAAAAATGCTGAAGTTTATTGCTTTCGGACTCGAATCCCACCATTGACTGTATCAAGATCGATCCGCGCTTCGCCGCTGCCAATGGTGCCATTGAGCTCTTTTCCAACAAAACCACCGGCGTCCGCCTCAAGACCGAAGTCGCTCGCATCAATGCTGCCGTTGAGGGTCTCTGCGCTCAGGCGCGCACTGGCATTTTCTGGAATATGAAGTGTAATACGACCGTTAACGGTGTCAGCATCGATGTTTTGGGAGCCTTCCATCCGGTCAAAATAGGCCTCAATGCTACCGTTGGTGGTTTCGAGATTGGAATCGCCCGCCAGATTTTCCAGCTGCAAATTACCATTAACACTTTCGGCTTTTACAGTGCCCGCCACTGCTGAAATTTCGACATCGCCGTTAACAGTGCTGATGGAGTCGAGATTGGCCCCAGTCGGCACCGTCAGGGTATAAGTCACCCCGCCACTGTTATTATTCCCAAACCAGCGGCTTTCTGATTTTTCATGCACGGTATCGATGTAAATCGAACTGGGCTCTGCTTTTACTTTCACTTGCAACTTTGCGAGGTCTTCGGCGTTATCGGCACGCTTGTCAGCCTTTATTTCAACGGTATTGCCAGGACCTCCGGTGATCCTGACGTCACCGTTAATGTTTTCCAGGCTGATCCTGCCACCTTCGTCCAATTCAAAAGTGAAGGTTTCAGTTTCTTTTACATCACCGAAGGCATTCAGGCTGGCGCTGGTAATGATGGCCACTATAACTTTTGCAACAACGCGCATATCAGATCTCCCGGTGTGCGTAAATCTCATGCTCTACGTATTTTGGATGATCACCCGGGCAAAAGGGTTTAAACAAGTCCCATCAATCTGTTTCTGTCAAAAAGATTTACTCCTTGGAGCCCGTCGCAGGGTTTGCAGCCTGAAACGATGTGGGGAAACCGATTGAAGGCAGGCATTTAGCTTTTCAAGCAAAACAAATGTGATGTCAGATGTGGCTCGATGTCGTGATCGTTGTCTTCAGAGCTTGCACTTACTTCCGCCGATGTTTATCATCTTGTATTAACGAACTAGCACACTGTTACGTTAATACAATGAAACATCACGATCAGTCTCAAAAATACTCACTACGCACTGCAGCATTGTCGTTATGTGAAGCCATGACATCCTTGCGGACGCCGGATGAGGCCCAGGCATTTCTGGACGATCTGTGTACTCCGGCCGAATTTGAAGCCTTGATAGATCGCTGGCGCGTGGCCCAATTGCTGGATCAGGGCAAGCCCTACCGCGAAATCAGCGAACTGACGGAAGTGAGCGTCACCACCATCGGCCGGGTAGCCCGTTTTATGGAGTTCGGCACAGGGGGCTACCGCACAGTACTGGATCGCATGAAAGGTAAAACCCGAGGAAATACCCCATGACCCGCCTACGAATCGCCATCCAGAAATCTGGGCGCTTGTCGGACAAGTCGCTCGAAATACTCAAAAGTTGCGGTTTGCGGTTTGCCCACAGCAAGGACAAGCTGTTCTGGTACGGCCAGGACTTCCCGGTGGACCTGCTGCTGGTGCGTGACGACGACATCCCACGCATGTTGCTGGATGGCGTCTGCGAATTGGGCATTGTCGGTGAAAACATTGCGCAGGAAGTGATGCTGGAGCGCAATGGCGGGACCGGCCTGACTTGCCTCAGAACATTGGGTTTTGGTGCCTGCCGCTTATCCATCGCCGTTCCTGAAGACCTTGAGATTACCAGCACAAAAGAACTGGACGGAAAACGCATCGCCACAAGCTACCCGGAATTAACCCGCTCCCTGCTCGCAGCGAAAGGCGTAGAAACCCGTATCGTTGAATTATCCGGCTCTGTGGAAATTGCACCCGGGCTTGGTACCGCAGATGCCATCGCTGACCTCGTATCCACCGGCTCGACCTTGCGCGCCAATCACTTGCGCGAATTGGAAGTGCTCTTCACCAGCCAGGCCGCACTATACCGACATGACTTGCCCTTGACTGAGGAAAAGCAGACCCTGCTGAATCGCCTCCTGTCGCGTCTTGAAGGTGTTTTGCAGGCCGCCGAAAGCAAGTACGTCATGTTGCATGCTCCACGAGAAGCTTTGGAAAGAATCACTCGATTACTGCCCGGCGTGGAGCACCCTTCGATCATGCCGCTGGAGGGCTCTGATGATCGCATTGCCATTCATGCCGTCTGTGTCGAAACCTTGTTCTGGGAGCACCTGGAAGCCCTGAAAGCCGAAGGCGCCTCAGCCATCCTGGTACTGCCGGTGGAGAAGATGCTGGCATGAAATCCAATCGATGGAATACAGCAGATCGGTTCAAGGCGAATCAGTCTCACCGGCAGGAGTTGTGATGAGCCGCTCAGGTTTAACAGCACCTTATGGTTTGAAAACTTCCTATGCATTGAAAACAATTGTCTGGTCCAGTTCAAGCCCAGAGGAGCAGCAGCAACTGCTGGCTCGTCCGGCCATGGACCCTGGCGGGCGGAGGCAAGTGGTAACGAACATTATTCGCGACGTGCGCAGCGGTGGTGATGCTGCGGTGCAGGCATTAACCCAGCGCTTTGACGGCGTCACCGCTGCAGTTTATGAATATGGGCCAGAAGCCCTGGCAGCAGCGCGAAAGGAAATTGCTCCAGAACTGGCCGAGGCTCTGCAGGAGGCCGCCGACCGTATCCGCGCCTTTCACCAGGCGGATGTACCCGTGGACAACACCATCGAAACTGCTCCAGGCTTACGCTGCAGTGTGGTTTACCGGCCCCTCCAGGTGGTAGGGCTTTATATTCCGGGCGGCAGTGCACCGCTGGTTTCCACCGTACTGATGCTGGCGATTCCGGCACAAATTGCAGGCTGCGAAGAAATCGTGCTCTGCTCCCCTCCGAATGTTGATGGGGAAATCCCAGCTGAAATTTTGGCCGCGGCTGGATTATGTGGAGTCAGTCGGGTGTTCTGCTGCGGCGGCGCCCAGGCCATAGCAGCAATGGCCTACGGTACCGATCAGATTCCGCGCTGCCACAAGATTTTTGGCCCCGGTA
>JBGTHE010000073.1:0-3280 GCA_041746335.1 Lysobacterales bacterium
GTGCCTTTGCAGGTGCTTCCCACGGGCATTCGCCCTGAAGGTCTCAAAGCCATGCCGAAGCGTAACCTGTTTGCCGCCTCCACCGAGGCTAGCAGAGCTGCTATGGGCATTCCGACCATGATCAACCTCTACCGCGCTGAAGCTGGCCCGGCACTGTACCCGATGATCATGTCTGGCGACGATGGCAGCGGCATGGACCTGCCGATCACCTGGGTTGCGCTGTCCGGGCTGGTTGGCGATCCGGACGACTCCGACACGCTCTACGCGGTCAGTGATTCTTTCCTGGCCGAGGGCTTCATCTACACGGTGGACGTTTCAGGTCATCCGGCCATGATCACCAGCAAGCTGCAGGTTACTGGCGCGTCGGCAGTGCTCGATCTCGAGGGCATCGCGGTCGGGCCTGATGGGCACTTCTGGTTGGGCAGCGAAGGTAACGGCGGTTCACGGCCGAATCTCATCGTTAAGACCGATGCTGGTGGCGTCGTGGTTCAGGAAATCCCGTTGCCGGCTGGGCTTGTACCTCAGCGCAATAATGGCATCGAGGGTCTTGCGGTGACAGGCGATGCAGGTTCTGAGGTGATCTATGTTGCCATTCAACGCGCCTGGCTCGACGGCATTGACTCCGACGGCGTGAACACCAAGATCGGTCGCTACGAGGTGGCAACTGGTGAATGGACGTTTGTGCACTACCCGCTGGAGCCGGTGGGCGCTGGTGACTGGATCGGCCTGTCCGAACTGACCCTGCTGCCGAACGGCCACTTCGCCGTGATCGAGCGTGACAAAGGTTGGGGCCCGACTACCGGCTTTAACGCGGAGCTCAAGGCGATCTACGGTGTTGACCTGGCGAGCGCCGACTTCCGCTCCTTCGACGATGCCAACGGGTTGGTTACCATCAACAAGACACTGCTGCGCGACATGCTGCCCGACCTGGCCGCGGTCAGCATCTGGACTGCTGAAAAGCTGGAAGGCATAGCGGTTGGCGCTGACGGACAGTTTTATGCTGTCACCGACAACGATGGCCTTTTTCGCGCAACCGGGGAAACCCTGTTCTTCAACCTTGGTGACTGGCAGGAGGCTCTTACCCCTTAAAACGACCGGGTGTTGATGATTTAATCACAAATCATCCTCGGATCGATGGTCAGGCCGCCCCTAGTGGGGCGGCCTTTTTTTTCGATGATAAAGTCCCACCCGGCTGAAGCTCCAAGCCCATTCACCACCTGGCTTGCTCTGGGCAGTTTACCTTTGGAAATCTGTGTCCAAGGAAAAAAGGGCCTTGGAAAAAGGGTGTGACCCCGTTATTCCTGTGCGCAATAAACTCGCAGAAATCTTAAATCATAGGAAAAGGGCTCTGACCCTCTTATTCCTCTGCCAGGGCCACAAACTCGCCGCTGAAGTCTCCCGTGTGATTGCCCGCGCACGAAAGTACTGCAACAACCGTAAACCTCGCCACACCCTTGCGCTCAAACATCCGTAATTGCCGCTCCCAGGACTGTGGTGCGTGCAGGCTGGAGGTTGCGGTAAACACCTCGGACATCGGTGCCAGATACTCCATGACGTTTCTTTGAATCACGAGTTTGAATGGTAATGATTGTTGCCTGAGACGCAGATTCAAAAGTGACCAGGCCGCAAGGATGGCCAGAGCGGAGGCGCTACCGCCGAAAACCGTGTCCCGGTGGTTGATATTGGGCCTGATCGGCGCGCTCAACGTAACCGATTCTGATGAAACGGCCAGAGCAGATGTCTGCATGGCCTTTGACAGCGGAATGTGATCGTGGAGGTACTTCTCTAGTTCTTTCGGAGTCACGTTGTTACGTTAGTCCATGCTGGGGTGGAATGGCAGACATCGGCCCACGAGGTTGCGCAAGCAAGGTCTCCACAGGCACACCGCTCCGATATTGCGCGAGCAAAGCTTCCGGATCGAACTCAACACCAATGGGATTAGCGGCGAAAGCATCAGTGAGCATCATGGCATTGGCTTCGGTTGAGCTGCATGTGTCGATCTGAAATTCCATGCGATTGCCATCCGGATCCTGGTAATACATGGATAGCGTCATGCCGTGGTGGATGCGCCAGTAGGGTGTGATGCCTGCGGCTTTCAGCCGGACATAGGTGTCAAGCAGGTCGCCGAGATTCGCATAGGTATAGGCCACATGATTTACACCCACCTCGCCCCGGCTGCCCGGCTCATCAGACTCGGGCTTGATTAAGTCGAGGTTGGCGAAGGCGAAACGGTGGTGTTCCTCGTCATAAGTCAGAAACGCCAAAGCAGGATTCTGGTAGGCCACGGTAGCTTCGAAAACCATTTGATACCAACGGATCATTTCATCGAATCGTCTGGTCATGTACACGACGTGAGCGAACTTGGAAGGCCTTGCCATAGGGTTAACTCCGGCGTTGGGAGAACGTGGATTCTACGAGTATTCTTTTGTCAGTCTTACACAGCATGCGGCGTGACTTCATCCTCCAGGCGCTCCTGGAGGTCTTCCTTTGTGCGTATCAGATCGTAACGAGTTTGCAGATTCAGCCAGAACTGCGCTTCCATGCCAAAGTACCTGCCCAGTCGCAGCGCCGTATCGGCGGTGATAGATCGCTTGCCTTGCACGATTTCACCAATCCGTCGCTGCGGGACACTGATTTCCTTCGCAAGACGATACTGGCTGATTCCCATAGGCTGGAGGAATTCCTCGAACAGAATCTCGCCAGGCAATATGGGTGCAAAATCTTGTTCAATGACAACTGCGTATTTCATAGTTGAATCCTACTTCAGCCCTGCCTGCTTTTGAATACTTTTAAGTGTGCCTGCTGGGATTTCCTTATCGAGTCTTCCAGAAACCGGATTCAAATCTCCTGCACACGATGTATCTGCTCAACCAGCGGATCTAAATCACGGCTCCCATGGATAATGGCCGCAATCAAAATACGGTCAGATTCAATTTGATAGATAACCCGATACTTGTGAACAAACCTTTCACGGAAATCCGGATCGTTGATTTCCGGCACAACCCGACCTAATTGAGGGTTTTCAACAATGGTTTCTGCCAGCGAAATAATCCGGGAGATTACGGCTTTGGCATAGTAAGCGGAATCCCGCTCTATATAATTCGCGATGCTTTCAACATCTTCAATGGCTTCAGGAGACCATCTCAGTTACCGAGCCATTTACTGAGTCGCTGTTTTGCTTCTGTATGGGAGAGCGTTCCCTCAGACTCGCCTCGTTCAACTCCACGTTTAACCTTCTCGAGCACGTAACGATGGTATTGAATGTCCTCCAGGCTGCTAT
>JBGTHE010000074.1:0-1887 GCA_041746335.1 Lysobacterales bacterium
ATGAATTGAACCAGCCCCTTACCGCCATCGCAAATTATCTCTCCACCGGGCGCGATATGCTGAATGATCTGACACCCGAAAACGCCCACATGCTTCAGGAAGCGCTGCACGAAAGTGTCGCGGAATCCCTGCGCGCCGGAAAAATCGTGCGCCGCCTGCGGGAGTTTGTCTCGAAAGGCGACATCAGGATGGAACTGCTGTCGATGGCAGACCTAGTCAACGATTCAAAAACACTGGGATTGATTGACGCGCGCGTCAAAGGGGTTGAATATAGCTTCGATATTCGCCCGGACATAAGTCATGTGTTGGCAGACAAGGTGCAAATTCAACAGGTGATGATCAACCTAATCCGAAACGCCATCGAAGCGATGGACGATAGCCCGGTTAAGAAGCTAAGCGTATCGGCCCATACGGCACTGGACAATCGCGTCGAATTTGTCGTTCAGGATAGCGGTCCCGGCATTTCTCCGGAAGTACGAGACCGGCTGTTTGCACCGTTCGCGACCACCAAAAGCGACGGAATGGGGCTTGGTCTGTCGATCTGCAAAACGATCGTTGAAGCGCATGGCGGCAAACTTGTTTTTGAAGACGCACCGGAAGGCGGCACCATTTTAAGATTTTCCCTCCAAAAAGCACCAAAGGAACACCGCCCATGCTGAATGAACGTTTGGTCTATATTGTCGATGATGATGATGCGGTGCGCCGCTCCGCGTCGTTTATGCTGAAACACGCAGGGTTTCAAACACGCTCTTTGGCGTCCGGTGTTGAATTTCTGAAAGAATGTAAAAACGCCGAACGCGGCTGTGTGCTGCTCGACATCAAAATGCCCGGGATGGACGGGCTGGAGGTTCAGCAGGAAATGATCAGGACCGGGGTCGATATGCCGGTCATCGTCCTTACCGGTCACGGCGATGTGGAACTGGCGGTCAAGGCGATGCGGGCGGGAGCGGTAAGCTTCATTGAAAAGCCGTATGAGAAAGAAGAATTGGTTGCCGCACTGGAAGAAGGCTTTGCACGTCTGGAAAATGAGGACCTCAAGGAAATGGCCTTATCCGAGGCAAAGGTCCGCCTTGCCTGCTTGACTGGACGGGAACGCGATGTGCTGGAAGGGTTGATGACCGGCTATCCTAACAAGACCATTGCTTATGATCTCGGCATATCCCCTCGCACGGTCGAAATATATCGGGCCAACATGATGGAGAAGTTACGCGTCCGCAGCCTGGCCGAAGCTCTGCGTATTGGCTTCGCAGCTGAAAATGGTGAAATCGCTAATGCGGAGGCACCAGAGCGCGGTAATCCGGTCAGCAGTTAAGTAATCATACGGATTTCTCACTAGTGCTCAAAAAAGGACCTTATCGAAATTGGGCGTCTTTTTAAAACGGCCAGCCCAAGCCCTGTTCACGAAAAAGCGAGGAAAGCCACGTCATTGAAATGGTGCGCCCGACAGGATTCGAACCTGTGGCCCCCAGATTAGGAATCTGATGCTCTATCCGACTGAGCTACGGGCGCGTTGTGACTGCGGGTCTAGCTACATTGGGAAGCGCAGACCAGAATCAATTTTTGGCACCGGGTGGTACCACCGGCAGAGGCAGAGATAGTGCTGCGATGCCCTCTTCAGCCAAATCAGCGACTTCTTCTTGTGATGCGGTACCGTGAATAGGTATTTTAACCGCGTCGCCATAATGGATGTCGCGGGCTCGATTAGCAAATTTATCGCCGACCCACTCCGAATTGGCGAGAAGCTTTTCTTGGGCCTTGGCCAGTTTGCCGATCATTTCCTGATATTCGGCAGGCACGGATACATCGTTGCTCACCGGCTTGACCGCTTGGGGCTCGGACCGGTTCTCCGTTGCTTTAGCAATAACAACTTCCTGATTGCCTTTTCTA
>JBGTHE010000075.1:0-3427 GCA_041746335.1 Lysobacterales bacterium
TCAACCTGACTCGCGTGCCTGCAGCCGCCACCCAGGCGACTGCAGTATCGGCAATGCCGGCTGCGGGGGGCGCAACTTGCAATTGGTCAAGGGGCGCTGTTGGGATCATTCCAGGTCCTGAATTCAGCGACGCAGGAGGATGGCAGCCAAGGCACCGGCGGCAAAGGCCAGGCCCGTAGCGGCAACCGGGCGGTCCCGCACAAAACTTTCGACAGTCCTCATAGTTTGCTCTACCTGCAGCTTGGCGGCAGCTTGTGCATCGCCCACATGTTCACTGGCTTTGCTGGCCTGCTCACGCAATTGGTGCTCCATCGGCTCCGCCTTTTTGGCTGCGCCATCAACTGCCTGATGGACAGCACCGGCCACTTTCTGGGTGGTAGATGTGTCTGAGTTGCTTGTGTGAATTTTGTTTCCTGTTGTATTCATGATGAACTCCTTTGAAATTTTCGATTAGGTTTAACCGTTGCGATAGGGTGCCGCGGTCAGATGAACTGGATATGAACCAGAAGGATCAGTCCGCCTGTGTCGCTTTTTTTTTGCGCTAAACAGGTGGCCGGCCGCGCAGTGCTGCTGCAATGGCGCTAACCACCAGCAGAACTATAAAAATCAGAAACAATACTTTGGCGACTCCGGCGGCAGCACCGGCGACACCGCCGAAACCGAATACGCCAGCAATCAGGGCTAGTACAAAGAAAGCTAGTGCCCAAGAAAGCATGTTGTCACCTCCGTAGGGGTTAATGATTTAGCGCTTTTTCTGCTGCTACAAAGCGAGCGCCGCTTGCGGAGGGTTTATATGCAGATTGCATGCCAACACCTTCACCCGCTCAAGGCGTAACTATTCGGTATTATTAATGCAATTGCAGGTTCAAAAAGTTTGTAAGATTTACCGCGTACGGTAAAACCTACTCGTCGTTTCGCGGGTCGGGGCGTGACTGGTGTCGACAGCTATGCCCTACTGATCGGATTCATAGGTTTTCAAACGGTTGTAGAGCGTTTTCAGGCTGATACCCAGAGTTGTGGCTGCGGCGTTCTTATCGCCGTGGAAATGTTTCAGTGTGGTGAATATCAAATCACGCTCCACATCGGCTATAGAGCGACCCACGCTCAGCCCTTCTATGCCGCCGGGCAGATCTTCGTCAAAGCGCTCGGGCATCTCTACCATTTCCTGATCGGACAGGATGTAAGCGCGATGCACAGTATGTTTCAGCTCGCGCACATTGCCTGGCCAGGTATGCTGCTCCAGTTTTTTCAGGGCTTTGGCGGAAAAACATTTATGTGTGCCATTTTGTGCATTCAAATCGGCCAGGAAACGTTCGGCCATCAATGTCACATCGCCAGTACGTTCGCGCAAAGGTGGTAGAACCAGCGGAAACACACGCAATCGAAAATACAGATCTTCGCGCAGCTGGCCTTCGCGAACCGCCTTGGCTGGATCGCGGTTGGTTGCCGTTAACAATCGACTATTGACCGGTAATTCGCGTTCCGAACCCAGCCGCAACACTTTTCCGGTTTCCAACACGCGCAATAAATGGGTTTGCATTTCCAACGGCATTTCGGTGATTTCGTCCAGAAACAGGGTGCCCTTGTCAGCTCTCTCGAAAAACCCCACATGGCGCTGATCGGCTCCTGTAAAGCTGCCTTTTTCATGACCAAAGAGCTGGCTGGAAATCAAGTCTTTGGTCAGCCCCCCGCAGTTCACAGGAATAAAACGACCTTCGCGGCCACTGAGCCTGTGCAGAGCCTCCGCGACCAATTCCTTGCCGGTGCCACTTTCACCCTGGATCAGAACTGTACTGTTGGTAACGGATACCTGGCGCATGGCCTTGTACAAGGCATGCATGACGGGACTATCACCCAATAACAATCCAAAATGAGCGGTACCAGGTTCAGCATCATCACCGACGGTGGCGTCCTCGCCAAGCGCATTGAGGATGCCTTCGAGATCCCTGGGCTCGATGGGTTTTTTCATATACATCACCCCATCGCCAGCCATGGCACCAATGATGGATTTCACTCCGGAATGTCCCGTGATGATGATGATTTTTCGGGGTGGGTGTTTTTCGAAGGCGTCAAAGAGTTCGAGGCCACTGCCATCCGGCAACATCAGGTCCAGCAGCACCACGGCGGGGGTTTTTTGGTCCAGCTGTTTGCGGGCGTCAGAAAGCGTCTCAGCAACCGCGGCGCTATGGCCTTTGATGCGCAGATACTCTGCTATGCCTTGGGCAAATGCTGCTTCATCATCAACAATCAGGATATGCGCCACGTGAAAGCTCCGGGTACCAGCGGCCTGCATCAAGCAGGGAATTCAAAACCCATGCTCACCGCAGCACTGCATGGTGTCAAGGGAGCATATCAGCCGAATTCAAATACGTACGATTCCTGAACCTGATGCTCCCAGTATTCGTCCTGGCGTTAAGAACCATTGCGAGAATTTACAAACGCCAGGCAAAAAAAGGAAATGTTGTGCCAGAAAGTTTGGCGGCCTTTGCTCTTTGGATGTCCCGGTTTGTGGCCCTTAAGACACCTATCTCTTGGCATGGTTGTAGCATATACAGCGAGTGGCTGTAAATCGGACTGCAACCGCATCCCGGAAATGGCCGCGCACTGTCAAATTGGCATTTTTTTTGGAAATTGAAGGAGACAAATGATGAAAAACGCTGGAATAAAAAACCATGGGATGAAAACCAACGGCATGAAAAACACTCGATGGTCAGTTCTGCTGACTTTACTGGCTTTCCTGTTGATTGGCTGCGAACAGAAGGGACCAGCTGAGCGTGCGGGTGAACGGATTGATGAGGTAGCTGAGGATATCAGCGATAGTGCCAAAAATGCGGGCAATAAAATAGAAGATGCCTGTGAAGAGCTCAAGGAAGGCGCAGGTGCTGAAGACACGGATTGTTGATCTGCCAGAGCGGGTATTCGATCCAGTAACGCTGAAGGTGTAAGGTATTGCGGTGACGCTGTCGGCCCAGAGCCGACAGCGTCAGCTGCTGCTTTGGCTGTATGGAGCGGAGAGATGATGGATGTCGATGTCAACTGGAACACCATTTGGTCACATCTGGTTTTGATGGGTATGTCGTATTTGCTCGCACTTCCCATAGGCTGGAACAGGGAGCGTCATTCTCACAGTGCCGGCTTGCGCACTTTTCCACTGGTAGCTGTGGCGACCTGTGGGTTCATCCTCGTGGGCATTGATGTCCTGGAGGGTTCTGGTGCCCAGGCAAGAGTACTAGAGGGTGTAATTACCGGTATGGGATTTATTGGTGGTGGAGCAATTCTCAAGAATAAAAATACCGTATACGGTACCGCTACGGCTGCCAGTTTGTGGACAACCGCAGCCATCGGTGTCGCGATTGCCTGGCAGCGTTTCGAAATCGCATTGGTCCTTTCCTTGCTGACCTTTCTCACATTGCAACTCATGCCGGAG
>JBGTHE010000076.1:0-2459 GCA_041746335.1 Lysobacterales bacterium
GAACCGGATCCAGCCGACGCGTACTGTGATCCTCGTAAACAGGCGCTGCACGATTTCGCGTTTTTCCTCTGCAATCAGTTCCGTCCATTGATCCTTCTTGCTGAGCGTTTGCGTCGACAGTTTGGTGATATGCTCGCCTTCAAGATCCTTTCCGAACCACTCCATTATCTGGCTGCTGTCGCGCAAGATTTGCTGCAACTGGTTCTCGACGATCGAGTCGATATGACCCGCCCGGATGCGCCATCCGGCATAGGGATGGGCTGGATCGCGTCCCCTGTCGACAATCCGTTTCGATACGTAGTAGCGATAGCGCACACCCTTCTTTTTTGCGTGGGTCGGCGTCAGCCGGTCGCCGGTCTCGTCGAACAGGATTCCGGTCAGCAGATAGACATCCTGCGTGTTGGTGGGGTGTCGGCGCTTCGGAGCGTGTTCCTTCAGCTGCACCTGAACGCGTTCGAAGACCTCCGGGTCGATTATACCGTCGTGCTCGCCCTCGTAGACTTTTTCGCGATGCCGGGTCTTGCCGGCATAGACAGGGTTGGCCAGCAGGTGCCGGAGATTGCCGGAACGGAACGCATCGGTGATGTAATGGGTCCCGTTTCTCGGAGGACCGCGGCGGATCACCCGGCCAGATCGGTTGACCTCGTCGGCCAGCTTGCGGATCGATTTTAGTTCCAGATAGCGGCTGAAGATGAAGCGGATGGTTGCCGCCTCGGTCTCATTGACCAGCAGCTTGCGGTTCTCGACGCGGTAGCCCAGTGGGACATTGCCGCCCATCCAGATGCCTTTCTTCTTCGACGCGGCGATCTTGTCGCGGATGCGTTCGGCAGTGACCTCACGCTCGAACTGGGCGAAGGAAAGCAGCACGTTGAGCGTCAACCGTCCCATGGACGTCGTGGTATTGAAGGCCTGGGTCACCGAGACGAAGGATACGCCGTGCGCGTCGAAGATCTCGACGATGCGTGCAAAGTCCATCAGCGACCGTGTCAGCCGGTCGATCTTGTAGACCACGACCACATCGATCCGATCGTTGCGGATCCGTTCGAGCAACACCTGCAGGGCAGGGCGGTCCATCGATCCGCCCGAGAAGCCGCCGTCTTCATACTTGTCCGGGAGCAGTTGCCAGCCTTCGCCCGACTGCGATCGAACATAGGCTTCGCATGCTTCCCGCTGGGCATGCAGCGAGTTGAACTCCTGATCCAGATGCTCGTCCGATGAAGTGCGCGTGTATATGGCGCAGCGCAATCTTCTCTTGGCGCTCATAGCCCGAAGAACCTCGGTCCTGACCACTGCGTGCCAGTAATGCGGCGTGCCACAGCAGACAGCGAGGCGTGGGTTTTGCCATCATGGAGAAAACCTGATCCGGTGACCTCGACGACATTCAGACGCCCGTTCCATTCGCGCACCAGCCTGACGCCAGGCGCCAGCCGCCCCCGCAGATGGCGCACGGGCTTTCGAGTGGAGGTTGCGAACTCGGGAATGTCGATTGCGCCGACTGCCGGAGAAGCGGTGGACCTCGCTTTCATCAGCTGTCGCAACGTCCGTTTGGCATCGCCCTTCAACCCGCCGAGGCGCATGGCCTGCAAATGCCACGCCGCCGAGTGGAGCAGCAGATTGCGCTTGATGCCTTTCGGGGGCGGGCAGCCATGCGCCTTCCGCCACCGCGCGACAAGCTCCTCGCGGGTCAGATCGTCGAGTGCCTCGACCTCCCGCCGGAGCTTGTCGCTCATTGCGATGCGGCTCATTTAACCGACGCATCCTGCTCGATGCGGTAGCGCTTGAGTCCATCCTTGCCGATATCGCTGATCAGCGTCAGGCCCAACTTCTTCCTGACGGTCCCGGAGAGGAAGCCACGTACGGAATGGGGCTGCCAGCCGGATGCCTGCTGCAACTGTTCGATCGAGACGCCCCGCTTCGAGCGCAGCAAGGTCAGGAGCGCGCCGACTTTGGTCGGCCTGGCTTTCTGCGTTTTGGGCTTCGAGGTCGTGGCGGCCGTTGCTTCGGATTGGGTCTGGGAATCGGTCATTTCGGTCTCCTTTCGGTTCAACGCAACGGCATATGCCGCTGTCACTGACCGAAGCCCGCAAGCGGCGGGCTGGAGACGTCCAAACCAATGCTTCCTTTGCCGGGGAAGTCCACTCAAATGTCATGAATTTACTGGCTTTTTCGAGGTGCATCGTTGATCGGAGACGAGTTCGAGTCCCGCGCGAACCACCACCCAGTCTGCCGGTTTCGGGCTGCTGTAAAATCGCATGCAAACTTTGCATGCGATTTTACACCCCTGTGACACAGTCCATCAAAGACGCGGCAACCGGCAGCAAACGACCGGACAGCGCGAAGTCCCTGACCACCAATGATCTGCCCGACTACGTGCTGATCGGCAGACGACGCTACAGTTTCAGCAGCTTTGCCGAGGCATCGAAAGCCTACACCGACACGATCGAGGCGACTGGAGCGAC
>JBGTHE010000077.1:0-1856 GCA_041746335.1 Lysobacterales bacterium
CCGGCTGGGTGGGGTGAATGCCAAAAGTGACCAGATAGCCGCCTTGAGCCAATTTCGCTGCTTTCTGCACTATGACCCGAAAGCCGCTTTCGTCCTTGATGAGGTGATCTGCCGGCAGCACCAGCATGATGGAGTCGGGTCCTGACTTGTTCATCAAATGGAAGGCTGCGAGGGCGATGGCTGGAGCCGTGTTTCTGCCCACAGGTTCCAGCAGAAAAGGATGGTGTGATTCATCCTCAACAATGTGGTTGTATAAATCGCGGGTATAAAAATAGTAATCGCGACTGGTGACAGTGATAATTTCACCACCCTCTGCGACTGCCAAAGCGCGACGAAAGGTCTTTTCCGCCAAGGATTCGCCATCGACCAGCGTCATGAAGGGTTTGGGATGCGCCTTGCGCGACACCGGCCATAAGCGTGTGCCAGCGCCACCGGAGAGGATAATGGGGTTCAAAAGCATCTCAAATTCCTCTTCAGCTAACTTGCGCCAACTCTGGTCAGAGCTTCCCAAAGCGTCACGGTTGATAATCTTTTAGACATTCCTCGAGAGACCAGGTCAGATCGGCTGGAATTATCCCAAACCGCTCACGCACTGTCCCGGTATCCAGCACTGAAAACCGCGGCCTTTCGGCCAACTGAGGAAAGTCACTGGATTGAATGGCATTGAGCACGGGCATGGTCTGGAGCAGCCCCAGCTCAACTGCTTGATTAAAGATCATCCTGGCAAAATCATACCAAGTTGTAACAGTCGAGTCGCAATAGTGATAAACCCCGCCGTATTCATCCCATTTGTGTTCGCTTTGCATTGCCTGCAGGAGTTGCACGGCGGCCCTCGCCAAATTACGGGCCCAGGTTGGACAGCCAGTTTGGTCACTGACCACCCCCAGCTCGGAGCGCTGACCGGCCAGTCTCAGCATAGTGAGTAAAAAATTTTTGCCATGGGTGGAATAAACCCAGGAAGTACGCACAATCAGGTGCTGACAACCACTGGCCTGGATCGCCCGCTCACCTGCCCGTTTGCTGTCGCCATACACATTGATCGGCCGCGTTGAATCACTTTCGCGGTAAGCCCGTTTGGCTGACCCATCAAACACATAATCCGTAGAGAAATGCAGCAGAGTGCATTGGTTATTGGCGCCCCATTGGCCCAGGCAGGCTGGTAATTCCGCATTCAGCCGGAAGGCCGATAGGCGGTTATTCTCTGCCTGATCAACCGCAGTGTAGGCTGCTGTGTTTACTATCAGGTCGGGGCGCAGGCGGTTAAGTAGAATTTCGCATGAATTAAGATCCGACAGATCCTGTGAAATAGAGCCCATACGGCCAGGATCTCGATCGACTGCGGTCACATTTCCGAGTTCGCTGAGTAAAGGATAAAGTTCACTGCCCAATTGGCCAGAAGCACCGGTCAACAATATGTTCATAGCGGCATACGTGGAAGGTCTTCAGGTGCGATATCTCGCAGGCGCGGAGCGGCCGCGTCTCGTGAGGACAAACTTGCAACCTGCACAGGCCATTCAATGCCGAGATCCGGATCATTCCAAGCAATGGCTGAATCGGCCCGGGCATCAAACTCTTCAGTGCAGAGGTAATTCATCAATGCACTTTCACCCAAAACACAAAACCCATGGGCAAATCCTTCAGGTATAAAAAACTGTCTGTGGTTCTCTGCCGATAACTCAACACCGGCCCATTGCCGGTAGGTGGGGGAGTCGATCCGGATATCAACCGCCACATCGAATACCCTGCCCTCGAGAACACTTACCAGTTTTCCTTGCGGCCGCGGATACTGATAGTGGAGACCTCGGATTACACCTGAGGATGAGCGTGAAACATTGGACTGCACGAAATGTTCCGGA
>JBGTHE010000078.1:0-9110 GCA_041746335.1 Lysobacterales bacterium
GCGTCACGATTGGAGCGGTTGCCCTTCAGTCTCACCTTGAGAAATTTAACATCCGGTTTTTTCTCGACAAGGTTACTGATCAGAACCATTGGTTCAGCGTTGAATTCGTTGGTAACGATATCCAGATCGCCATCCTCATCCAGATCGAACACCGCTGATGAGCGCGAACCCAAAGCGCCCCATACCTCAACCGTGCCACTACGGTTCTGACAGAGGCTGTTAGCCTTATCCGGGCCGTCACACTCCAGCCGGAACCAGACTTTCGCGGTTTCCCGGTTTTTGCGAGGCTCCGCGCCGAGAATGAATTCGGCATCGCGGAATCGCTTGCCCTGATCATTCAACAACAAGGAATTGACGGCGTAGCGGAAAGGATAATTCATGCTGGAAGTGATGAAAGCGTCCTGGTAGCCATCGGCGTTCAGATCGCCGGTGCTCAGGCCCCAGGGCCAGTAATTCTCCACTCCAATCTGGCCAGAGATTTCTTCAAATCGACCATCGGCCTTTTGCTGAAAAAAGCTATTGCCAAAAATGCTCATGCCACCACTGCGCAAATGGTTTTCATCCCACTTTATATTGGATTTATGTTGCTCCAGGTCCGGCCCGATGTGCTCGCTCATATCGGAATGCATATCGGTCACAAACACATCCATCAGGCCATCGTTGTTCCAGTCAAAAATGCGAATTCCCATCGCACCCCATGAAGTTTTTGGAAAGACCTCACGGCTCCTGTTGATGAACCGCTCACCCTGCTGGTTTTCAAAATACTGATCGTGACCCTGCATGTTGATCAGAAATAAGTCCGGCCAGCCATCCCCGTTCAGGTCACCCGCACTGGCATCACCCGACCAGGAACCATCTTCCAGTCCAAGTGCAGCGGTGACATCTTCGAAACGATTCTCACCGAGGTTACGAAAGAGCACGCTATTTTCGGTACGTTGCGGAAACAGATGGCCACTGAAGGCATCGGTATAGCCATCATAAAATGTGTAATCAAGTTCACCATGGTTGGCCTCACGCAACAGTTCGGATGTGTATTGGCCAACATTGCAAACGAACATATCGAGCTTGCCGTCGCGGTCATAGTCGAAGAACACCACGCCAGAAGAATGCGCTTTGATACCCGTACCGGACGATTCAGTGATATCGCGGAAACGTCCCTGGCCGATATTTTCGAACAGCTGGTTGCCGCTCCGCACGGCGGTGATGTACAGATCGGGATCACCATCGTTGTCGATGTCTGCAAAGGATCCCGCCACCGATATCCGGTCAGACATGGAAATACCAGCCTGCTGCGTAATGTTTTCAAACTTGCCATCGCCAATATTGCGCCAAAGCTCATTCCCGCCTACCTGGTTAACGAACAACACATCCAGCAAGGCATCGCCGTCAACGTCGGCGACGGCCAGCCCGTTGCCATGATCGTAATGCACCGCTTTATAGGTCTTGGCAGCGTCCTCCACTACCCGATGCTGGAACGTGATGCCGCTTTCTACAATGCGATCGCTGAAGGAAAACTGGTTAAAAACGCCAAACTCAGCGGCCGTTGCCAGCTGCGCTTTTGCACGTGGCTCCAGATTGGGGGGATTGAGGATCAGGCGCGGCTGAGCGATACGGGTGATCCCGTCCTCGTCCCCGTCCCCAACCTGGACCTCGGCCTCGGCCTGAGCGAACACCGATTGCCCCGGCGAAAGCAGTAAGGCCGCAGAGAATAATGCCGGTAACCATGCTGCCCAACAGTAGAGCAAAATATTCGAACCGCGTCTCATCCGTACTCTCCGTAATTTCAAGCCTGACCTGGAGCCACAATATTAAACTTCGGAAACCCTGATTTGCCCAGAGTATTTACGGTGGATGCATGCACCGCGATCCCCGATAATTGTAAAACATTGAAATTGTGTTCAAGCATCATCGAGGCGCTGCCAGTCCTTTGTCTGCCGTGCGCTGATACTGCAGCGATAAATGATTCAAGCTTACTTCAGCAGGGCTTCCTTATAATGGGCAGACTATCAGCGAACGGCCACGTAATGAAACCCATTCGGCAGAATCATCCACCAGCACAGCTCTGGATCCTCGATATCGATGGCACTCTGATGCCTTCGCATACCGTGGATAATGATTGCTACTGGCAGGCCGTAAACCACTATTTTGGTAATGTACCGGTCGCGCTGGATTTGCAGCAATTCCAGCACGTGACCGACGGAAGCATATTGGCCGAGTGGATGGAGAAAACCCGCGGCCGCACTGCCACTGAAGCCGAGATCAGCTGCATTCAAAAAACCTTCATTGAGCTACTTGAGCAGGCTTGTGCGCGTGACCCGGCTGCTTTCACTGCTTATCCTGGCTTGACGGAGTGGCTGGACAGTCAACTGGTTCAACACGAAGCATGCATTGCTATAGCTACCGGCGGCTGGAGCCACTCGGCCCGTTTCAAACTGCGGGCTGCCGGCCTGGATCGCTATGAATTGCCACTGGCCAGCAGTGATGACGCCAGTCGCCGCGTGGACATCATGTTGCAGGCCCGAAACCTCCTGCTGCAGGACTTTGCACTGGGGGAAGTGGAAATCGAACGTTTTTCGACTTGCTACGTAGGCGACGGTATCTGGGATTACCGTGCCAGCCGCGAGCTGGATTGGGAGTTTGTCGGTATAGCCGAGGGCGATCGGGCTCAAACCCTGCGCCATGCGGGCGCCCAGCAGGTGTACTGCAACTTTAGGGAATGGGCGGCATCCAAAACTCCCCGGCCCGCCAAGAAAACTTGAGAGCTATGACCCAGCCTGAAATTCCATCAAGACCACACTCAGCGCTGCTGGGCTTACTGCTTTTCGGTCTGCTTGCCACCACCATCACTAAAGCTGATGTGCTTGAAGTGTCGGTAAGTGGTTTACCCGAGTCACAGTTGAGCAGCGTGCAGAGTCGGCTGAATGGCCACGCCGTCAGTTCCAGCCAGAACCTCAGCAGCGTTCGGCTGCAGAGAATCGTGGAAGATGTAGAGCGGGACGCCACAGAGGCCATGCGGCCTTTCGGGTATTACCATGCTGAAGTTACGAGTGAGCTGCAACAGCGCGAGAAGGGCAGCTGGCTGATCAGCGTGTCCATCAATCCCGGCCCGCCCTTGCTGGTGACCAAAGCAGATATTCAGGTGAGTGGCGAGGGATCGGGCTTGGAGGAGTTGCGGGACTGGCAGCGAGACTGGCCCATGAAACCCGGAAAGCGCCTGAATCAGGTCAGATGGGAAGAGCAAAAGAACATAGCCCTGGAGCTGGCAGAAAGTCACGGCTACCTGACAGCACAATTCGTCCGCCAGCAAATTCGCGCCAACCTGGACCTCAATACCGCCGAACTCGAACTGGAATTGGTAACCGGCCTTCGGGCGGTTATGGGTGAGGTTAGCTTCGAACAGGATGTGGTTAATCCGGAAATTTTGAGAGGATTACCCCGCTTTGAAACGGGCCAGGCTTATGATGCCTGGCTGCTGGAAAAATTCCGTTTCGATGTCTGGCAAACCGGCTATTTTGAAGACGTTGAAGTAATTGAAGAACGACGTCTGGAAGAAACGCCACCGGTGGTAAACCTGCTGGTCAAAGCTTCTGCGAGAAAACCGAATACCTATCAGGGCACTTTGGGCTACGGTACCGATACCGGCATTCGTGCACAGATTTTATGGACCCGACGTTTACTGTCCAGCCGTGGCGATAGCCTGGATGTCGGCCTGGGTTGGCAAGAAACCAATAACGAGTATTCATTTCGCAGCAGTTACCGCCTGCCGCGACGTCACACAGCACGGCAATTCTGGACAGCCGATTTCGCCATCCGACAGACCAACCAGGACCTGGAAATCACCATTGATCAAAGTAACGATGACCTTATCAAACTGGCCAATGGTGATGTGACCAGCTATTCGCTGAAGGGCGGCCTGCTGGTGCTACGCGACTTTGAATCTGGCTATCAGCAGATTTTTGAAAACTGGTATGGCCAGTATGTTCTGGAAAGTAACGATTACACTCTGTTGGGGCAGTTGCCTCCTGAGCTACTGAACAGCCTCAGTGCAAACGATCTGGATCTGCTCAAAGGAACGGGCAGCTCAATGTCGCTGGGCGTGAATTGGGACTGGCCGGCAGTTCGTGGCAGCGGCTTCCAAACAGTTGGTCACCACGAAAGACTCTGGATCTTCACTGCCAATGAGGCCTGGGGATCCGATTCGGATTTTTCCCAGGCCTATATCTCCAGTAACTGGCACCGCATGATGGGCGATCGCTTCAAATTGCTGCTTCGTGGTGAAGTGGGCTATTCCGATGCTGAAGTCAGAGAAGTCGACCTGCAACTGAATGGCAAGAGTGCCGAACTCTCGGTCTCACGCCTGCCTGCTATTTATCGTTTCAAATCCGGTGGCAGTCGCAGTGTGCGGGGCTACTCCTTTGAGTCGCTGAGCAATAACAACATCGGTTCCAATAATGTCGTCAGCGCCAGCGCGGAAGTGGAAATGCTGTTCAAAGATCAATGGTCCGCCGCGGCTTTTGTGGATACCGGAAATGCCTTCAACGAATGGGGCGATCTGGAATTGCAAACCGGCGTCGGTCTGGGCGTGCGCTGGTATACCGTCATCGGTGCGCTGCGCCTCGATGTTGCACATCCCCTGGATCTGGACGGCGACCCCTGGCGCCTCCACTTCACGATCGGGACACCATTGCTATGAGCACTGCATTGAGCAAGCGCAACCGGATTCTGATTTTCCTGCCTGCAGCGTTGCTGCTGATCATCGCGCTGCTTATGGCCTGGCTGATGCGCACGGAAAGCGGCGCAGGGTTTGTCTGGCAACATATCAGCAGGTTGAGTGAGGGCAGCATGCAGGCTCAGAAGTTGAGCGGCGACTTGTCTTCAACTTTGCTGGTCCACGACTTTGAATTCAACAACGACAGCGCGACGGTGATTTCGCCTGCAATCAGCGTGAGTCTCGATTTTGACCTGTTTCCTCCGGCTGTCCATGTGTCGCAGCTGCACAGCAAGGATTTGCGGATTCAGTTGCGGGACGATCCAATCAACGATGCGGACACCCCGCTTGCCGATACGCTGAGCCGCCTGAAACTGCCCCTGCCTGTACGGCTGGCTGCAGTGCATTTGGAGAGCCTGCAAATCCTCGATACCGATGGTTCGGAGCTGCTGGTTGCCCGCGACCTCAGCCTGCAGGCCGATTGGTACAAGACTCTGAGCATCCAGCAATTAAAAGCTCACAGCCTGAACACCGACTGGCAGGCCGGGGCCAGTCTGCAACTGGGCCCACCCTTCGCGCTGCAAGGCAGAATTGAAGCTGCCAGCCTCGCGCCCCTTGCGGATGGTCAGCAACTGACACTGGATTGGCAGGCAGAATTCTCCGGCAATTTGAGTTCGCTCGATACTCATGTGCAGATCGTGCAACCCAGCGTGTACATCGAAGGCAAGTTGCTCGAGCTTTTGACTATACCCGCCTGGGACTTTCAATTTCAGTCTGCGCAGCTGCATTGGCCATTGACCGCCAACCAGGGTTCGGCGGATGCAGCTCCCCCCGAAATCTCATTGCGAGATATTCAGCTGAACAGTCAAGGCACCTGGACCGATTATGACCTGCGATTGGCAGCTCAACTCAGCGGTGAGCAAATACCCGATGCCGGGATCGACCTGATCGGTAATGGCGAGCGCCAGAATTTGCTCTTTGAACATTTGCGTTTGAGCGGCCCCGAGCTGGCCTTTTCCGGAAGCGGACAACTGGATTGGCGAAAACTTTGGACCTTTAACACCCAGGGCCGGATTGAATACCTGCACCCCGCACGGTGGCTAGCAGACTGGCCACAGGATCATCCGCTGGTGGGAGACATTAACCTGGCCCTGTCCGAGGAGCAGGTTGAAGTCACAGACGTCTCTCTTGAAATCAGCGGCCTGGAAACTTCTGCGCAAAGCGCGGGGATCTATCAAATCAACGATGGCCGAATGACGGCTGAAGTCAGTTGGCAATCCTTATCCTGGCCCCTGACTGCTGAGGCGGGTTCGGCTGCGAGCGCCGGTGTCTTCAGCCGCAACGGTCAGCTAAGTCTGGCGGGCGAGGTGGATGACTGGAGCGCGCGCGGCGAGCTGCTCCTGCAAGCGGCCGATTTTCCTGAAGGCCGCATGCAGCTCAACGCCACGGGCAACCGGGATGCGATGCAGCTCGTCATCGACAAAGGCAACGTGCTGGGTGGCCAGTTTGCTGGCACCGTGGATTATCAATGGGCCGAACCCGCCAACTGGTCGGCGGAGCTGACAGCAAACCAGGTCAGCACCACCCCGCTTTTGCCCGACTTCCCCGGTGTGCTCAGTGGCGCAGTGTCGGCGCAAGGTGAAATGGACAGCATGCATTTGCAATTCGATCTGCGCGCCGTGCAAGGTCAGATTCGTGGTCGCCCAATCACTGCCAGCGGCAAATTTTCCTTGAAGGATTCAGCCATCGAAGCAGAAAACCTGCAACTGCGTTCCGGCTCGGCCCATCTGCAACTCAATGGCGGCATGGGCCCAGGGCAGCAGCTCCGTTTCAGCGCCAGCGTGGATGAATTTTCGGAGCTGTGGCCGGAAGCCTCTGGGCGTCTCCAAGCCGACGGAAAACTGTCGCTGGATGCACGCTCACCGCTGCTGGACATCAACTTGAATGCAGATGAATTGCAGTGGGGTGAAAACCAGATCGCCTCGATTCGCACTGAAGATGGCCCCGATGGCTCACAAATCATCAAGATCGGCCAGGCCAGCCTGGGCGGCAGGGAATGGACAGACGTGCAGCTGACCCTTGCAGGTCAACCGGCCCTGGAGTATGTGCAATTGCAGGGACAACTGGACAAAACGAAAATCGAGGCCAGTTTGCGAGGAAATCTGCTGGCCAACGGTCAAGGGCAGATTTCCGGCTGGGCTGGTGAGATTGAAGCCCTGCGCCTGGACCAACCCGGACTGGGGTTTGTGAATCTGGAAAGTCCTGCCGCTTTGCAATGGACTGCAACGCAGGCCAGTCTCGGCGCGACCTGTTTGCGTGGCACGCGGGACGGCCTGATCTGTCTGCAAGGGGAGTGGTCAGAACAAGGCAAGTCCACACTTCGAACTGAGCTGCAACAGGTTGCGCTGGATAGTGTGCGTCTGATTTTAGATTCAGAATGGGGATTTACCCATGTTCTGGATGGCAGCCTTGAGTGGCAAAAAGAAGCTCAACAGCCCGCATCGGCGCAGGCGCACTTTAACTTGTCACCCGGCGAGCTTCTGTTTGAAGGGGAAACCACTGAATTCAGCACCGGTGCGGGCCTGCTTGAATTTCAAATCAGTGCGGGCAATTTGCACTCGGGCATTTTAACTCTCCCCATCCCCGGCTCAGGCGAAATCAACGCGAACTTCAATGTCGAGCGCTTGTTGGATGGTGCTGCAGCCGGGCTGCAGGCCGGCCTGAAGATCAATCTGATGGATCTGACGCCGATGCAATTGCTGGTGCCTTACCTTGATGTGATCGAAGGGGAGCTGACAGCCGATGTAACCGTGACCGGAAGCCTGGAGAGACCGCAATTTACCGGCCATGCCACCCTGGTGCGAGGCCGCATTGAAGAGCAATCCTTTGGCCTGGTGTTGGAAGATATCACGCTTGCTGGCGCCGTATATCAGTACGACCATACCGAATTCAATGGCTCATTCCGTGCTGGGACTGGCCGCGGCCAAATCAAGGCTGATCTGCGATTTGAGGACTTCCTGAATCCACAACTGAAACTGGAGATCAGGGGTGAAAATCTGCTGCTGGTGGATGTGCCCGATCTGAACCTCCTGGCGGAGCCCGATCTGGACCTGAGCTGGAGCCCGGGCAATCTTCAGCTCAACGGCCGTATCCTGGTTCCGAGCGCAGAGTTGTCTCCGCGATATCTGCCCACCAGCTCAGCGGTTGAAAGCCCCGACCTGGTTATTGTTTCTGATCAGGACAACGTTCTGGAGCAGGACGAGGAGGAAGAACTGACTGCACCCGCAGAGACAGTGAACGGCCCTCTGAAAATCACCGGACAGGTGGAAGTGGAACTGGGCAATGCCGTCAGTCTCACATTGGATAAAGCCACGGTGAATGTCAGCGGCAAAACCAACTTCATCTGGAATGATGACCTGTTACCCATGGGCGATGGTGCTTTCCGGGTCAGCGGTGAAATTTATGCCTACGGGCAGTTGCTGAGCATCAGTGAAGGCCGGGTCAGTTTCCCGCGCAGCCCGGCTGACAATCCGCACCTCAACATCAAGGCTGAGCGCGAAATCTTCGGTAATTCGCAGATAAAGCGCGCCGGTGTGCGGGTAAGCGGCACATTGCAAAGACCTGTGCTGGAACCTTACACCGACCCTATGACCACTCGTGAAAGATCCCTGGCGATGCTGCTAACCGGCAGTGACTTTGATTATGAACAGGGTGTGGGCGCGGTGGAGGTGGGTATGTATATCGCGCCCAAGTTGTTTGTCAGTTACGGCATTGGCCTGTTTGAAGACCAGAATGTGATCAGTGCCCGCTATGACCTGGGCAAGGGCTTTGGAGTAAAGGCGACCTCGGGCCAGCGCGAAACCGGCGTGGACTTCAGTTACACGATTGAACAGTAACCTGCTATGCAACGGCCTCTCTACCGGGGTTTTTTTTAAGGGCGGCAGCACGGTGGGGCGACGCGTTGAAGAAAGCGGCGTGAGTGAAAACCAACGAAATATTTCGTATGATCAGGCCATGAAACCCCAGCCGACTCGCCAGTCAGCCCGAAAATACGTGCTGCTCCGTTCGCTACTGTTTGCCGCCTGCTTGGTGCCATCCGCGGCTATAGCGGATCCGGCAGGACTTCCATCGGCCAACTGGAACCGGACTGCAGCCCTAGAGGCAGCCGCACTTCCGCTGCATCAGCAGGAGCTTCACCGCTGGCTGCGAATGATAGACGCGGGCGATGCCGATCAACTGCTGGCAGCGTTGCAGCAGCATTCCATGCCCATTGACATTCAGACTGGCAGTCCGATTGGCAGTCCGGCTTTTGAAGCACAGCTGTTCGACCTGGCTTCGGCCCTGGCGGAGGCCCCACAGGATGCCGCCATCGACGCTTTACTGCTCTGGCTGGCTGATTACC
>JBGTHE010000079.1:0-4075 GCA_041746335.1 Lysobacterales bacterium
CTGGTGGTTTTGCCCGAGCCTTGCAGACCAGCGAGCATGATGACCACCGGAGCCTGGGCACGCAAATCCAGTTGCTCGTTTTGCGAGCCCATGATGCTGACCAGCTCGTTATGTACTATCTTGATCAAGGCTTGGCCCGGAGTCAGGCTCTGTAATACTTCCTGTCCCACGGCCTTGGCGGTGATTTCCCGTATGAATTTCTGAACGACGGGTAAAGCGACGTCAGCTTCCAGCAAAGCAATACGGACTTCGCGCAGCGTTTCGCGTATCGCATCTTCGGTTAAGCGGCCTTTGCCTGAAAGGCTTCGCAGGCTGCCTGTAAGCTTGTCGGTCAATGATTGAAACATGAGTCTTTCCGCGCGGGGGGAGTCGGGTATTATAGCCTCAGGAAACGAGCCGGTGATTGCATGAATGCAGAAATCAGAGGGTATCGATGTATCATGATTTAGGCCTGTTGATTGCCATCGGCCTGTATCTTCTGGCCACTGTCTTTCTCTATCTTTCTATTAACCGGCAAGCACATGGATGGCGTAGGACGGCGATCGCATCTACCTTTGCCGGTGCGGCAGTTCATTGCTTTGCCTTTTGGCAACACTGGGTAATTTCCGGCCAAGCCGATGTCAGTCTGCTCAGTCTGATGTCCTTATGTGCTCTGGTTGTGGTATTGCTACTGAGCTTTTCAGTGTTTGCGCGAAACAATCTTTTCGATGCCGGCTTGGTCGCTTTGCCTTTGACAATTTTGATCTTGCTGATCGAGTGGCTTCTACCCAGTCAAAACATAACGTTGGACCATGCGTCCGCAGGCACCACGGTTCACATTATCAGTTCCGTCCTGTCGTTTGGTTTTCTGAGCATCGCCAGTGTATATGCGCTGTTTTCTGCAGTCATTGATCATTTCCTGCGTTCGCACCACCTTAATGCGCTGGTGCGCTCACTGCCGCCACTGGTCTTGCTGGAGCACCTGTTGTTCCGCCTGATTGGGGCCGGTTTTGTTTTGTTGACACTGTCTTTGGCCAGCGGCCTTGCCTTTGTCAATGACCTGTTTGCCCAGCACCTGGTGCATAAAACCCTGCTTTCAATTCTGGCTTGGCTGGTGTTCGGTTTACTATTGTTTGGCCGACTGCGTTATGGCTGGCGAGGCAGGAAGGCTGTGCGGTTGTGCCTGGCCGGTATTGCCTTGCTTTTACTTGCCTATTTCGGCAGCAAACTGGTTCTGGAAAACATACTTGGACGCAGTTGGCAGTTGTGATTTGAATTCCCGATCTGAAAATTGTCATGCAATTTCCTAAACACAAGTTAACCCCATAGCCAACTACTTTTAAACTGACTGGGCAACCAATCCAACGCGGATTTAAATTAACTTGAACGAGCTACCGCTAAGTACGCTTTACACCATTCTGGGGATACTCCTGGTTCTGTCTGGATTTTTCTCAGGCTCGGAGACTGGGCTTATGGCCCTGAATCGCTATCGCATGCGGCATCTCGCCAATAACGGCCATCGCGGTGCGCGGATGGCACAAAAGCTGTTACGCAGACCAGATAAGCTGATTGGCCTGATTCTGCTGGGCAATAATTTGGTGAATATTCTTGCGGCCGCGATCGCTACAATTATTGGTCTGCGGTTATTCGGCAGCAATGGTGTGTGGATTGCATCACTGGTGCTTACTGTGGTCGTACTCATTTTCGCTGAAGTCACACCAAAGACAGTTGCTGCACTGAACCCGGAACGTATTGCTTATCTTGCTTCCTACCCTTTATCGGTGCTATTGACTCTGTTCTCCCCGGTGGTGTGGCTGATCAACATGATCACTAACCTGATTTTGCGGCCCTTTGGAATACGCACCCGGGCGGAGGTGATTGAACGACTGAATCGGGAAGAGCTTCGAACCTTGCTGCAGGAAGGTGGGCAGATTTCTAATGATCACCAGCGCATGCTGGTCAATATTCTTGATCTTGAACATGCGACAGTCGACGACGTAATGATTCCACGCCAGGACATCGTGGGTATTGACTTGGATGACGACTGGGCAACCATCCTGACTCAACTGACTCAGACCATTTACACGCGAATGCCGGTGTACCGGGAATCCATTGATCACGTTGAGGGGTTGCTGCATATCCGATCAGTGATTGCGAAATTAACGGAAGGGGGTTTGTCCTATGAAGACTTGATCCGCTCAGTACGGTCACCCTACTTCATTCCCGAGGGCACCAATCTGATGCAACAGTTGCTTGAGTTCCAGTCGCGCGAGCGCAGAATGGGCCTCGTCGTGGATGAGTACGGCGACATTCAGGGCATGGTTACCCTGGACGACATCCTGGAAGAAATTGTCGGCGAATACACTTCGGAAGGTCGCGAGCGCTCACGCAACATCAGATTGCTGGACGACAATACCTACTTGGTCGACGGTGCCACCAGCATACGCATGCTGAATCGACGCATGAACTGGGAATTACCGGAAGATGAAGCCAACACTATCAATGGTTTATTGCTGGAAGAACTTGAAGCCATTCCCGCCGGGAAAACCTGCGTGCGCATCGGTAAACAGGTTATGACGATCGTGGAAATCAATGATAATGTCATTTCCAAGGTTCTGATTCGTAACGATAGTAAACTGTGATGGAACTTTTTAGAACAGGACGACCTGAGAGATTTTACATCGGCTTTCAGGCCTTTCTTCAGCAGTTCACGCACTTTCCAGTTCTGCGACCATGCTCAGCGCATCAGCGACCGTCCGCGCGGCGATGACCTTCATACCGGCAATCGGCTGTTTGGGTTTGTTTGCATAGGGAATGATGACTTGCTGGTAGCCGTGGCTGGCAGCCGATTTCAGTCTCTCCTGTCCGTCGGCTACCGGGCGAATTTCGCCAGATAGGCCCACCTCCCCGAAGCAAACCAGCGACATCGGTAGTGGTTTATCCCTGAAACTTGAACTAAGTGCCAGCATCATGGGTAAATCCGCACCGGTTTCGCTGATACGAATTCCACCGACTACGTTAATGAATACATCCTGATCTGCCAAAATCAGGCCACCATGACGATGTAGTACGGCCAGCATCATGGCCAAACGATTCTGCTCCAGGCCCAGTGAGACCCGCCGTGGATTGGCTAAATGGCTTGCTGCCACGAGAGCCTGTACCTCAACTAATATGGGCCGTGTGCCTTCGCGGATAATGGTAATGATGCTTCCCGGGACTGGCTTGTGATGTCCCGACAAAAATATGGCGGAAGGATTACTGACCTCTTTCAGGCCCTTGCCGGTCATAGCGAACATGCCTAGTTCATTGACAGCACCAAAGCGATTTTTAATGGCCCTGATGACACGGTAGCGGCTGCTGCCGTCGGATTCAAAATACAGCACGGCGTCCACCATATGCTCCAGGATGCGTGGCCCGGCCAGAGAGCCTTCCTTGGTCACATGCCCAACCAGCACAACAGCACAATTCTGCTCTTTGGCCCAACGCACCAATTGCGCTGCAGACTCTCGCACCTGACTTACTGAGCCGGGTGCAGATTGAATGTCGCTGGAATAGACAGTCTGAATGGAATCTATGATCAGCAGCCCGGGTTTTTCGCGTGCGGCGGCTGAGAGGATCCGATCGATTTCAGTTTCCGCCAGACAGCGAATACCTCTCAGTTCCAGACCCAGGCGGCGCGCCCGCATACTGACCTGGTCCAGTGATTCTTCTCCAGTCACATAGAGACAACCTAACCGACCGGCCAAAGCGCTTGTGAGCTGCAACAATAAAGTGGATTTCCCAATTCCCGGATCACCTCCCAGCAACAAAACAGAGCCTGGAACCAGGCCTCCACCCAGCACTCTATCCAGCTCACTGATATGAACCGGTATGCGCTGTTGGTTATTCTCCGATAGGCCGGCCAAATCGTGCACCTGATTCTCAGTCTGGCCAGAAAATCCGCCGTAGCGACGTGGTTTATCCGCCGCAGCTCTGACCTCCACTATACTGTTCCAGGCCTGGCATTCAGAACATTGGCCTGCCCACTTACCCAGCAACGCACCACATTCATCACATTGGAAAGTGCTCTTAGATTTGGCCATGAGTTCCTACAGGA
>JBGTHE010000080.1:0-2553 GCA_041746335.1 Lysobacterales bacterium
TTATCATCGGCGTCTGGATTTCTAAAGCGTGGATCGTAACAGCACGCCGGAAATTGATCATATGCCTTGCGGTCGCGCCAATTGTGGCAGACGCGCTGTTTAGACACCTGATCGCCTTCACGTTCATTGGTCGTCTGTTCACGCCGGTGGACTTCGCGTTTTACAACCATATCTGGAAGGTGTTTTTCCCAATCGTGCAATCTTTGTGTCTGTTCGGGGGATTGACGATGGTTCAGGCACTGCCTCGGACAGTGGCGTCGGACCCCGAGGCGCGTCGTCGGCTGACTGTGTTAAGGTGCCTGCTGATTGGCAGCCTCATCTTTCCGGTCTTCGCAGGCGCCTATGTTTTGTTGCGCACAAACCTGCGTGCGGCATTGTTTCCGATGCGCTATGAGCCTTATTTCTATAAGGGAATAACCTACTTTGTTGCGTTGTCCGCACTCTCCGTATTGACCGGCGCCGCTCTCTCGTGGCTTATCGCCCGCCTGTCCCCATCTAATCGAGCGCCTATTCTATCGAGCAAACTCGACCGCATCTCAGCAGGTTTTCTCGCGGGTTGTGGGGCCGCGCTCCTGCTGCAGGTGTTCCTCTTCCAGACGGCTCCCCTAAGCCACATGACGGCCCCCACCGATGCGTGGCTAATCCCCGATTTCGAGTATCAACCGACCTCTATATTTGGTGTGGCCGCGGTCTGGGCAGGTGTTCAGTTTACGGTCTTGCGATGGTATCTGAGGGGCACCTTCCAGCTTCAACTCTTCATCGCTATAGCGGCATGTCTGACGACCATGTTCTCCTGGTTGGGGCTTGATCTTTTTCGCGTGTTGTGTTGCATCTCCATCGGCTACTGCGTTGGGGGATTTGCCCCCACCCTCTCGCGCCCCGCTACCACCTGGGTTGCAATTGGGGCTACGGCGCTGTTTCTCCCTAGTTCCGGTGAAAAGTTCCTCGCACCTGCAAGCCGCATTCTCGCCGAGATCGTGTGGTCTGTTCTCGTGGGCATGTTGCTGTATCGGGCTTCGGAGGGGGAAACGAAAAGGACCGAAGGACCTGCTGCTGCTGCGGCATCCACCACCTGACGAGCCGCAGTCAATCTTCTAACGTGGCCGTCATTGTCGGACACGAATGCTTTTTACGGTACCCCCATTGACGGACCAGATGTACACGTTGCCGTCGACACCGCCAGCGGCGAGTCGGTTACCATCGCTGCTCCAGGCGACCGACATGACGCGTTTCGTCGGTATCTTGAACCCGTTGACGACCCGTCCCGAACCAGAATCCCAAACGCGCACGATGCTGTCCTGTCCCCCGGTGGCTACATAATGCCCGGTTGGATGGGCCGCGACCGAAAAGACGTCTCCGTTGTGTGCGCGAACGCTCCACAGCTTCTTGCCCGTGCTGACGTTGAATGCACTGAGCATGTCCTGCTCGTCTCCAGTGAAGACTACTTTGGCGTCAGGCGACCAATCGATCGAAAACACGGGTTTCTGGCCGGGTAAGAGTCCGCGCGTGACGGTGAACTCACGCATCAGCGAAACGCGATCTGGATAGAAGTCCCAGAGCTTTGCTTGACCATCGTAGCCGACGGTAGCCAAATGAACGCCGTCGCGGCTCCATCGAACGCCGTGTAAATCCCGAGAATGCCCGATGTCCCGGACAGTCCGGTTTGTAGGCAGATGATTCGGGGTGAAGAGTTCGCCAATAGAAGAGACCAGAGCCTCAGCCATCGTCGGCGCTCCCTGTATCTTGGCTGTTTCTGTTCCGGTGTTCGGATCAGAGATGCTGACGTTCCAGTCCGAGCTTCCTGCCGCCAGCCGCTTGCCATCGCGGTTCCAGGACACGGCGGTTACAAGCTTCGTGTGGAAGTACATCGTACGGAGGGGCGCATCCTTCTGAACGTCCCACACTTTCACGCTACAGTCCCCAGAGCCAGTGGCCACGTGAGAACCGTCAAGAGACCAGTCGATTGAGAGCACCCATCCGGTGTGTCCCCGAAAGCGCTTTATGACCGTTCCAGCATTTGGATCAACCAGCGCCCATTCATTGCTCCAAGTACCGCAGGCAATTGTCGCCATGTTGGGTTGCCAAGCCACCGGTATACCGTTGCCAAGGTAACCGAGTTGTAAGGTTCGTGTCGAATCAGGTGCGCATCCATACGTAACCGTGAATAAGGCAAGAACCACGCCTAAATCACCACATCGCCGAGCGGTCACGCATGTGCTCTCCTTTTGCAGGTTGTGAGTGGCAGCATATCACTCCTATGCCCGCGAAGAACTTGGCGCCGAGCTGGGAGCCGCTTTCCGTTGCGCCGATATCGGCACATCACGCCGGAGATCCGCGCCGACCACGCTAACTACATCGGCCATTGGCTGAGCGTCCTGAAAGGAGACAAGCGCGCGATCTTTTCCGCACCCGCGCATGCGCAATTTTACTTTTCGGACACCTTTTCTTCAAACGCCTCATAGTCGTTAATGACCACCTGCGGCCGATCTGCATCCTCAACGGCTCGCGCGAAAGCCGGCCAGTCGTTGGACATGGCCTTTGACAGTTCAAGTA
>JBGTHE010000081.1:0-1749 GCA_041746335.1 Lysobacterales bacterium
TGGGGCGCTCCGACCTGATCGGCGATGGCGATCGCCACTTGATTCCCTCACAACAGCCTGAACCCGGCGGTGGCTATAAAGCCTCGCGCCGAAAGAATACCCTACAGGCCCATCAACGTCGCACGGGCAAAAAGCTGCTTACCCAACACACCGGCCTGCCACCGCGTATGGATGGTGGCAAGCCCGACAGGCCACGCAAGAAGCGACATTTCGAGCCTGAGTAAGCACCCTTCCCTCCCAGAGTTCAGGTCTCTGCTTTTGTAAACTGTGCGGCGCTATTTGGGCCCGAACAGAAACCACAGTATCAGCCCTACAACTGGCAGGAAAAGTATGACGAGTACCCACACCAGTTTCATGCCTGCGGTGGCGGAGCTGCCCAGCACTTTGATGATGGCCCAGATATCAAGAATGAGGATGATTAATCCAAGTACTCCAGATCCTGTTCCCATACTTGCTCTCCTTTGGTTACCTTGATGAAACAAATTTGGTGAGATTTTGCCACACCTTGCCTTACATCACAGTCCGGTCAAACCCTGATTTAATCAGGATTCGTGGTACGGCATAGGCTCTGCAGCCTGAAGCAATCCCGGAGGAGCTGCAACCACATAAGCAATCGCGTTTCCAACCATTCCTCCAACGGCCATTTGCTCAGCCGTTGTGCTGCCGGGCATGCCGGCAGGCCGCTCCACGTTGAAGCGCAGTGAGACATCAGGCTCGCCTTTGATGCCCAGGGTCCAGAGATCCGGATGCTCACCGGTATACTCGGGGTCCACAGCCCAGCTGATATCCATGGCGATTCGCTCCGCGCCTTGGACTATTCCGCGCCAGCGCCAATCAACATGACTCACCCGTCCCGCCTTGATGGTACCGGCCGCGATTGTGAGGTCCCGTTTTGCGGGCAACATCCGATGCAATCGGTTGACACCATCCAGCTTCCAGCCCAATTGATGAGCAATCGAAGCCACTACTTCTTCATACATGGTGTTGAGAGTGATTGACGCAGCAAAGGTACCATCATTCAGATTAATGGCACCTGGCTCTGACCCGAACCCAAGTATGTTAAATATGTATTCCGGGCTTTTGATCATCGCTGCTAGAACCGTTTCATGAATGGCGACCCCATCAATGCGCGTGCACACCGAACTCACCGTGGACAGTAATTTCTCGCCAATGAAACCTGGGTTAAGTCCAGTACCCAAAAAACTGGACTCACCCTCCTTGCACGCTAGTTCATAAGCACTTCGGCGCGCATCATTCCAGGCTGGCGGAAAGGTATTGCCATTGATGCTGATGACATTCTTTCCCGAAGCCAGCAGGCTGATGATGTCTGCATCATGCACAGCGTGATCTTTCTGGATGCGCGCACAGTGAATCACGACGTCTGCATCAAGCAAGAGAATTTCTTTCTTGCTGCGTGTAGCCAACACACCCGTGGGTGGGCGATGCACCAACTCACCGGCATCTTTGCCTTCTTTACCAGCGCTATAAACGAGTAACCCCACCAGTTCCGTGTCAGGCCGGTCAATCACGGCTCGCATGCAGGACCGCCCCATGGCTCCGGTGGCCCATTGCACAACCTTATACTTTCTTTGCTCACCGATCATCAACGTTCCTTCGAAAATAAGAGAGTGAGGAGACGGAAGTATAACCGGCGTGACAGGCGGTATCTGTCAGCCTTTGTCTTCACAAGCGAGTTCGGAAAATCTTGCAGACCGGCGTAAAAATTTCAACCTGTATCTTACTGCCAAA
>JBGTHE010000082.1:0-1941 GCA_041746335.1 Lysobacterales bacterium
TGGCGCAGCCGCTTTCCGCTCAGCACCGCCTTTGTGGAACAGTTGTATCAGGAGGAACGCCACATTAAACCGTCGTAACCGCATGGCGTTACGGGCGACTGACAAAACACGGCAGTTTCTGTTCCAAAAAGGTCAGACCAGCCGCTCTGCTTAATATTTTCTCTGAACGATTGCTGTTTATTTTTGGCTGATAATTCAATCTCTTGAGACACGATTTTATTTCTGAAATAAGCCGATGTGTGTTTGGCATGTATCCTGCATAAGTAAGCCTGAATCACCCGAATCCATACTTGATTTAGCACGGGATTACAGCCGGCCAGGAGGGCCAGAACCATGTCAGTTTCAGCCATCAGTCTCACCTACTTCCTCGCCGACAAAATCGCCTGCCCCCGCGTACAAGGGCAGTCTTCACCCTATCGCATAACCACCTACAAAGGCCCGCAACTGGGTTTGCTGGGTTGTCTGCCGGCTGCTTTGTGCCAGGTGTACGAACTGAATGCAGCGGATGCCGCCAACTCTGAGCTGTACGAAAATTCATCTCCCGGCTTGTTCGAGAGGCTTACCGGCCTTCGCCGCCAGGGCTGATCGTTCAAGTTCGAACCAGGCTTTGCAAACACTTCTACCCAATTGACGATAGTGGGCTCAATCGCAACCTGATCTGTAACGTCCTTCTTGCCAGCGTCCGGACACGGCCTGCAACCCTCTTCCCCCACTGCCGATTCCTGTGACCTTCGAAATACTAGAAACTTGAGGGGCTGGACACTAAACTTGCCCTGCAACCCGGCACAAATCTGAACTCTCTGTCCCAAGCGGCAGTGGATTGTTTGCACGCCGGATGACGAGGGAGATGTAATGACCCAATTCCTGACGGCTGAGCGCAAAGGTAACCTGCTGTCCGTCAGTCTTAAAAATGATTGGTTGTTTGCCAATCTTACTCAATTGCAGCGCGAGCTCAGTACGCTTTCCACGGACAATATCGAGCAGGTCGCATTTCGTTGCGGCGGTTTAAAAACGTTCGACTTGGCCGGTGCCTGGGCGCTATATGACAAATCCCTCGATCTGCAGGAAGGCGGGCTCAAATCTGAATTCATTGACTTCAAGGCTGGGCATCTCAAGTTCCTGCAAAACATCATCGATGTAGCTGCAGTCAACGAGTACGATCCGGACTTTTTCAAACCTGTCCCCCGTCGGCTAATCAAACATCAACTGGAACAGATCGGCGATGCGACCCTGCGGGGTTTTGAGCATTTCGGCGAAATTGCCGGGGCCATATTCAATGGAGTGCGCAAACCATCGATGCTGATGGTGGGCGAAACACTGCGACAGATCAACGAAACAGGAGCCAAAGCAATCCCCATTGTGATGGTGATTTCGTTCCTGATGGGTGTAGTGCTGGCCTATCAGAGCGCTGGCCAATTGCAGAAGTTTGGTGTGACCATATTTGTGGTTGACCTGGTGGCCAGCTCAATTTTCCGGGAGATTGGCGTGTTGCTGGCTGCCATAATGGTTTCAGGCCGCTCCGGTTCGGCTTTTGCGGCATCGCTGGGCACCATGAAACTGAACGAAGAAATTGATGCGCTGCAGGTCATGGGCCTGAATCCCAACCAGGTGCTGGTAGCACCGCGGGTACTGGGCCTGGTGATTGCGATGCCCTTCCTCACTCTGTTTGCCAATGTGGCGGGACTGGCTGGGGGAGCATTCATTTGCGTGATGGTGCTGGATATCAACCTGGTGCAGTTCTACGATCGCGTCGCCTCCAGCGTAGTTATGATGGATGTGTGGGTGGGCCTGATCAAAGCACCGTTCTTTGCTCTGTTGATTGCGGCGACCGGCACGCTGCGGGGCATGCAGGTCCAGGGTTCAGCGGAGGAGTTGGGGCGTCTGACCACCACCGCGGTGGTGCAATCCATTTTTCTGGTCATCATCGCCGATGCCTTTTTC
>JBGTHE010000083.1:0-5569 GCA_041746335.1 Lysobacterales bacterium
CGCCTCGTCCAGCAATGACTTCACCATCAATGTCTCGTGCACGCTTGTCAGCATGGGTATCAGGCAGCGCACTTGGCCTGCGGCACTGGCTCGCAGGATGGCGCGCAACTGGGTTTTAAAGAGGTCCGTGTCGCGCAGACACAGGCGAACGGCGCGCAAGCCCAGAGCGGGATTCATGGACGTGCGCAGCAGGGTGAAGTCCAGCGCTTCGGAAGTCTTGTCGGCGCCGAGATCCATGGTGCGGATGGTCAGGGTTTTTCCGGACAAAGCATGGATGGCGCTGAGGTATTCATTCAGCTGGGTTTCTTCATCCGGCGCCTCGCCGCGCATGTACAGGAACTCGGTGCGATACAGGCCAACGCCATCAGCAGCCAGCTCCACGGCGAGGCGGATTTCGTCTTCCCGCTCGGCATTAGCCTGCAGCAGGATGCTTTCGCCATCCAGACTCAGTGCCGGTTTGCCACGGATTTCATCCAGCGATTTGCGGAAACGCGAAGTAATGCGTTCGATATCGTGATAATGCTCAATGAAGGCTTCATCCGGATCGGCATACACCACTCCCAGCCGGCCATCCAGAATCAGGTTTTCACCTTCCTGCAACAGACTGTGTGCCAGCCTGACACCAAACACCGCCGGTATGCCGAGGCTGCTGGCGAGAATGGCTGCATGGCTGTAGGGGCTGCCGTGTTCCGTAACGATGCCGGCCACTCCACGTTCATGCAGCAGGGCCAGTTCACCCGGGGTCAGTTCTGTCGTGACCACCAGAGTATCGGCCAGACGGTCGGGGATGTTGTCAAAGGAACGGTCGCTACCGGCCTTACCCAACTCCGTCTGCACCATGCGAATCACTTGCGCGACGTCTTCACCGCGCGAGCGGATGTACTCGTCATCCATGTGGCGGAACTCCGCCAATATGGTTTCGAGCTGGGACTGCAGAGCCCATTCGGCATTGCAGAATTCTTCGCGGATACGGCGATCGGCGGCATCACCGATGGATGAATCAGCCAGCATCAGGATATGGGTCTGGATGATTTCGCTGGCCGCCGTGCCGGCGCTGCGCGCAACCCGCTCGGAAAGCATGACCAGTTGCAAACGTGCGCTTTGCAGGGATTCGTGCAGGCGACTGACTTCAGCTTCCACGTTTTCCGCTTGAATGCGGTATTCGCCAATTTCCAGCTCATTGCGTTCGGCCAGGTGTGCCTGGCCTATGGCTATGCCACGGGAAACGGCATACCCGGTCAAAGCCAGCGTCATGACTGGCTCAGCTTGAGGCTTGCTCTGGCTTTCAAGAGCAACACTTACTCACCTTCACCAAAATAATCAGCAACCAACGCAGTGATGGCAGCGATGGCGGCTTCTTCATCACTGCCATCTGTGCGCAGCTTCAGTTCGGTGCCCCGACCTGCAGCCAGAGTTAAAACTCCCATGATGGATTTGCCATTGATTTCACGCGTACCGCGGCTGATCCACACTTCCGAGGCAAAACCCGAAGCACAGTTCACCAGCTTGGAGGCCGCGCGAGCATGCAGCCCCAGCTTGTTAACAATAGTGACAGTGCTTTCAATCATTGGTGAAACTCCCGGATATCGCGAATGGCGCCTTCAGCTGCGAGAACGGCCAGACGATGAGGCACTTGCTGGCGGTAATTCCAGGCTCGGATCAACATGGCCAGATTCAGGCCGCTGACCAGTTCTGCATGGCTGACCGGTATCAGGCTGACTACCTGATTGAACGGGCTGGCGCCGCCAATGTCGGTTAACACCAACACCCCCTGGCCTTGATCCGCCGCTTCAATGGCGCGCTTGATTTCGCCTTCGCCAGTGTGTTCCATAGCCGATTGCCGAAAGGATACAAAGCGCACCTCGGCCAACGGCTCATCCAGAATGAACTCGGCCACGTCCAGCAAGGATTGGCCTATCTGTCCATGGGTTACCAGCACCAGGCCGGTTACCTTGCCGCTGGTCTGGTTTGATGCCTTGACACCGGCAGTGTCGTCGGGCATTTCCCGCTCTGTGCTCATCTGCCGTGCAACTCCCGATGGTAAACCTCGACCGAATAGAAATCCTGGCGCAATTGCGCTGCCAGCCACTCTGCCAGGTATACCGACCTGTGCCGCCCGCCGGTGCAGCCGATACCGATAGTGAGATAACTGCGTTGGCTGTCACGAATCTCCGGCAACCAGCGTTGCATAAAAATGAGGATATCGCTGCGCAGAGCTCGAACCGTTTCTGCACTTTCCAGCCATTCTTTCACCGGCTGGTCCAGGCCCGTCAGACCACGCAGCTCGTCAATCCAGTGTGGATTGGGGCAATGGCGTGAATCGAATACGAAATCGAGATCCTGTGGCAAGCCACGTTTGTAAGCAAAAGATTCCAGCACGATGGACATGGTGGACTGCTCGGAACCCACGTATTTCCAAACCTGCTGGCGCAATTCGTGAATGTTGATATCACTGGTATCAATCACCCAATCAGCCCGCGACTGCAGCGCCTGTAAAAGTGTTTTCTCATGTTCAATAGCGGCAGGCAGTGCCTGTCGATCGAAAGTCAAAGGATGGCGCCTGCGCGTTTCGCTGAAACGTTTGATGATGGTGCGGGTATCGGCAGTGAGAAATAATAGCCTGTGGGGCAATCCGCTTTGTGCCAGTTGGTCCAGTTGTTCCGGCAGCCGCTGCTGGTCTGAGCCGCGCGAACGGGCATCAATACCCAGCGCCACCCGCGCGTATAGCTTCGGATTGTTGCGGATCTGCTCAAAAAACCCCGGCAGCAGGGCTGCAGGCAGGTTGTCGACACAGTAAAATCCGAGGTCTTCCAGCGCATGCAAAGCCGTGCTCTTGCCGCCACCTGAAAGACCACTCACCACCAACAATTGCTGGTGGCCTGTTGTTCGGCCGGGCAGTTCGGCTTCTTCTTCGCCCAACGCCTGTCTCGTTCTGGAGACATCTTCGCGGGTCGGGTTCAATCGCGCCAGCCCCCGCTGTCCTCTTGCAACAGCTTGGCATGACGCTCGACAAAGGCAGCGGCGGCGTCATAGCCCTTCATTTTCAACATGAAGTCCCGCACGGCGGCTTCAATCATGACGGCCAGATTGCGCCCGGCCCGAACCTGCAGAGTAATGCAGGGAATGTCCAGATCGATCACCCGCAAGCTGCTGGTATCGCCGCGCAGGCGATCATGCCGCTCGCGGGTTTTGGACTGTTCCGGCAATTCCAGCCGAATGATCAGGCGCAGATACTTATTCAGCTTGATCGCGGCGTCGCCAAACATCTGCCGCACGTTCAGCACACCGAGGCCGCGCACTTCCAGGCAATCCTGCAAAGCTTCCGGGCAAGTGCCGTCAATGATTTCCGGCGAGATCTGGGTGAACTCCGGCGCATCATCAGCAATGAGGCGGTGGCCGCGGGTGAGCAATTCCAGCGCCAGCTCACTTTTGCCGCAACCGGGATCACCCATGATGTGCACACCGATGGTAAACACTTCCATGAACACGCCATGCAGCGTGGTGGATTGCGCCAGGAAACGCGACACGTGGTATTGCAGATAGTTGACCAATTCATGGGCAGGCAGGCTGGATTGCATCAAAGCCACCTGGCAGGCCGGATCGACGCGCTCGCGAATGACCTGCGGCATCTCCCGGCCATCACCCACCACTATCGCGAGCGGACGAGCCTGCAACAGGGCGTCAATGGTCTGCAGGCACTCGCTGTCGTTTAGTTGGTTCAGATAATCCAGTTCCTCGTTACCCAGCACCTGAATGCGATTGACGTGAATCAGGTTGAGGAAACCGGCCAGCGCAGGCCGTGAACTGAGATCGCTGGCAGAAATGGCTGGCCAGGTGGCATCGGCAGTGGCGTCCACCCAGCGGAGATCCAGGCGATCTGCCAGTTCTTCGAAAAGGGTCAGGGCTGTAAGGGAGCGGGTCACCGGTCAGAGTATTGCAAGTTCATCCGCTTAAATCCATGGGCTGCGCTGCACTTCGAAAGTTCTGGTGAATAAATCAGAGTTGCCTTCAGTGCTTCATCTTTGATTCGTTGGCCGAACGTTTGCTGGAGAGAAGTTTGAGTAAAGCACCCGAGCTGTCTGCTTCACGCAAGCGCTGCAGCAATTCCGGGTCACTGAACAATTCAGCAATGTGGGCCAGCAGCTTGAGGTGATCTTCGCCGCAGTTTTCCGGGACCGTCATGGCAAACAACAGGTCGACCGGTTCACCGTCCAGGGAATCATAGGCCAGCGGTTTTTTCAGCCGGATGAAAGATGCCCGGATGGGGCGATTGCCTTTGATGCGCCCGTGTGGAATGGCCACGCCCTTGCCCAGTCCGGTGCTGCCAAGGCGCTCACGCGCACACAGGCTTTCGAAAATCTCGCGGGCGCTGAGATCTTCATTATTTCTGGCCAGTTCTTCGCTGATGATTTCCAGCAGCCGCTTTTTGCTGCTGCTGTGTACATCAAAACGAATACTTTCCGGGTTCAGCAAATCACTGATTAACATGTTGGTAAATCACTCGCGCGGGCATAGCCCTTAATATTGTTGAAGTAAAGACCTGATTAACAGGTTATGAAATTTTTTCAGCCTAAAGAGGCCAGTTTGTCATCGCGGGAAACCTGATGGTCATTGCGTTTGTCCTTGAAGCGTCTGACTTGTTTATCCAGCTTGTCCACCAGGTCATCAATAGCGGCATACATATCGAGTTCGGAAGCGTTGGCAAACAAGGACTTACCAGCGGTGTGAAGCGTGGCTTCGGCTTCGTGCTGCAGCTTTTCAAGTCTCAAAATCACATTCAGCGAAATCACATGGTCGAAATGACGGTTAATGCGCTCCATTTTATCCAAAACGTAAGCGCGCAAGGCGGGTGTCACATCTACGTGATGTCCGGTGATGTTGATTTGCATGTATTTCTCCTAAAAACACGTATTTACCAGCACTCGTGGCGCTGGCGACGCAAGATTGTGTGGCCGGATGGGTAAGGCAAGAATGCCTAATATTCACAAGGCTGGGCGGCATGGCCGGAACGTGTGTCGGGTCGCGTTCCGGATCACGTGTTTGTACCATATTAGCCAGACAGCCGGGTCGGTTTGGTAAGAATATTGACATCTTCGCGGATGATTTTATACCCGCCGTGATGGCTTTCCTAGTCCGGTCATAAGTACTGTATTCTGACCTGCCCTGATCGCGATTGTTCCTTTTTCTCCAGATCCACGCCCAAGCGGGCGCTTTTTCACGCATTAGTACGCGTCTGCTCCACATCATCAGCCAGCCAGGCTTTGATCAGGGATTGATATGGCAATTCACGTTTGCTTGCTTCGACCTTGATCCGATCCATCAGATTTCTGCGAACGCTGAAATATCACGTACAAATTGCTGGAACTCAGGTACTGAATTTCGGCAAATCGAAAAAACGATTTCCCAATTGATCGCATCGTAATTGTGAACGGCCACGTTTCGAAAGCCAACCGCCTTTCTCATGCTTTCAGACGTGCCTGCTGAAAGAATTCTCATCCGTTCCAGCGCACTGAAGACTTCTCCCATTGTGGTGGGTGCAGGTTCACTTGACTGGCTTATGATATGACTG
>JBGTHE010000084.1:0-3064 GCA_041746335.1 Lysobacterales bacterium
GCAAGCCGGGAAACTATTTCGAGCGCCAGATTGGTCGCTGGAGCAAACAGTATCGCGCTGCCGAAACCGAACATCTTCCGGCGATGGAGCATTTACTGCAATGGTTGCCAGCGAATGTACCCGCTGATGATGGGCAGGTCAGCCTGATCCACGGCGACTTCCGCCTCGACAACTTGATTTTCCACCCGCAGGAAGCACGCGCCCTGGCGGTGCTGGACTGGGAATTGTCTACGCTCGGACATCCACTGGCCGACCTGGCTTATTTCTGTATGTGCCTGCGTCTGCCGCGGGATGGTCGCATGAAGGGTTTGGCGGGCATGCCCATTGATGAGCTGGGCATACTCGATGAACAGGCTATGGTGGATTACTATTGCCAGCTGCGCGGACTGCCGGGCATTGATCACTGGCATTTCTACCTGGCCTTCAGCATGTTCCGCCTCTCCGCTATCTGTCAGGGTGTGATGAAGCGCGCTCTGGATGGCAATGCAGCCAACCAGGACGCTATAAACACCGGCCGCATGGCCCGTCCATTGGCGGAATTGGGAGCAAGTCTGGCGATCTGACCCGCACTCAGAAAATGCAGCAGATTGTTCTATAATTTGAATCGAATCCACCTCAAACCATAATCGAGGTTTCTTATGTCGACATTTCAGCGTTTGCTTTCACCCCTTTTGCTGCTGTGCTGTTTGCTGGGTCTGGTGGCCTGCAAACCGCAAGCGACTCCTCAATCGGCTGCCCCAGCGGAGACTGTCAGCCAGGCAACTGAGACCCAGCCTGAGACGCAGGCAGAAATCGTCAAGCGAGCGGGTGCACCTTTGTTTGAAGGCATGGGTGATTACCACCGCCCCATCAGCACAGGAAACTCCTGGGCCCAGAAGTATTTTGACCAGGGTCTGGTAATCGATTTTGCGTTCAATCACGCCGAATCGGTACGTTCGTTCAAAGCCGCGCAAACGCTGGACCCCGAGTGCGCCATGTGTTTCTGGGGTGAGGCGCTGGCGCTGGGGCCCAACATCAATGTCACCAGCAACGGTAAAGCAGTCATGGATGAAGCGTCGCAAGTTGCGGCGCATGCAGCCATTCAGAAAGCTGTGGAACTGAAAAGCCATGCCAGTCCGCAGGAGCAGGACTTTATCGATGCTCTGGCCGCTCGCTACAGCGCCGACATCACCCTGCCGCGCGAACCACTGGACATGGCTTATGCCGATGCCATGCGGGCGCTGTACCAAAAATATCCCGAGGACGATGATGCGGCTTCCTTGTTCGCCGAGGGACTGATGACCACCATGCCCTGGGATTACTGGATCGATCCGGACAATCCCAGGCCACACACCGAAGAAGTCATTGCAGCCCTCGAAACCGTGTTGGCTCGATCTCCGGATCATCCGATGGCCCTGCATCTTTATCTGCATGCAGTAGAGGCCTCATCCAAACCCGAGCGCGCTGAAGCCGCTGCTGACAGACTGACCAATCTGGTGCCGGGTGCCGGCCATCTGGTACACATGCCCTCGCATATTTTCTGGCGGCTGGGCCGTTATCACGATGCCTCGGCAGCCAATGAACGCGCGGCTGCGGTGGATGAAAGCTATATTGCGCAGTGCAACGCCCAGGGTTTTTATCCCGCCATGTACTATCCCCACAATATCCACTTCCTGTGGGCAGCAGCCAGCATGGAAGGTCGCAGCGCGGTGGCCATCGAAGCCGCCAATCGCGTGGCCGCCAATGTGCATGTGGGTGTGATCAACGAATTCCCGATGGTGGAATTTTTTCACACCATTCCGCTGCTGGCGCTCACACAATTCGGCCGCTGGGATGAAATCCTGCAACAACCCCAACCTGCTCCGGAACTGGATTATTCCAATGCCATCTGGCATTACGTGCGCGCTACCGCTTTTGCCGCCAAGGGTGATCTGGCTGCAGCAACGGCCGAGCACACAGCGATGCAACCCCTGCGGGATTCCGACAAGGTGCTGTACCTCGATGGCGTGATGTATCCGGCCAGTCAGTTGTTGGCAATTGCCGACGAATTGGTGCAGGGCGATATGGCCATGGCCAGCGGTGACCATAATTCAGCCATCACCCACTACACCGCGGCGGTTGAGGCACAGGATGTGCTGCCGTATACCGAGCCACCCTTCTGGTATTACCCGAACCGGCAATCGCTGGGTAAGGCTTTGTTGGCCGCAGGCCGGGCAGCAGATGCAGAAGCAGTTTACCGGCGTGACCTGGAAATTTATCCACACAATGGCTGGTCACTGTTTGGCCTGGTGCAGAGTCTGCAAGCGCAAGGCAAGGATGCAGAAGCAACAGCCCAACAGGAGATGTTCGGCCACGCCTGGATGCAAGCCGACATCGAGCTGACGTCCTCGCGGCTTTAGGAAACTCTGATTTTTTCAGAGTTTTCGCGGCATATGGATGTGCCGCCATTTTCGATGATTGCAAATCATTGAAAATGAAGCCAAACAAAAATGACATTTTTTCCAAAAATTTATTTATTGGGCGTGCTCTAAGAATTCAGGGATGAATTATTCAGAGCTGCTTTTTTTGGGCAATGGGCCCGTCTGGCGCCTTTGCGCCAGCCAGCTGCGCAGTGGCAAGGGCAAATATAAAAGAAAGAAGCCGAAAATGATCAGCGGCAGTTTGTCTGCACCCCAGTAATCCATGCCGGCGCCCGCCAGCATGGGTCCGGCGATGGTCCCAACCGCCCAGCAGGCGGTAAAGGCGGTGCTGGCAGCTGCCAGTTGATGCCCCTTGAAGCGTTCACCCACCAGGATGATGCCCAGGGCATAGATCATTCCTTCAACTCCGCCAAAGACAAAAAAGAACACAAGGGCCAGGACGTTGTTGTGCAAAACATGTGGCATCAGCAGCAGTCCCAACATGGTCAGTACTACGCAGGCCAGCAATAAACCCATACGGTTAACATGATCGGCCAGCCAACCCAGCGGCAAAATCAATACCATGCTGCCCACACCGACCATGCTGATCAACAACAGTGAAAACGCCTCTGTGGCGCCCAGAAAGATCCCAAACAGGGGAAAAAACGTGATCATGGATTCAGCCG
>JBGTHE010000085.1:0-3699 GCA_041746335.1 Lysobacterales bacterium
TGTAGGCCGCAAACTTTCGCTGAAGCAAACCGATGATGGCAATCTGCTGATCGGCGGCGGCTGGTCATCCAGGCTGCGCCAACAACAGGGCGTATGGCAATCCCAGCAAGCTGCTGAACTGCAGCTGGATTCGGTGGTGGAGAATCTGCGCACAGCGGCCGATGTGGTGCCGCTTGTACAAAACCTGCGATTAATCCGCAGCTGGACAGGAATCACCTGCCTTACCGCCGACCAGTTGCCGGTGTTAGGTGAAGTGGCAAAAGCTCCGGGATTTTTTGTAGCGGCAGGCGGTTCGGGATTCACCTACGGCCCGACTTATGCGCGATTGATGAGTGAGTTGATGCTGAAGGGTCAGTCTTCCTATCCGCTGGAGCCATTCAGCCCTGCCCGTTTCGCGGGCCTCAACGCATTCATGGGTCAATACTGATGCCGCGTGATCGTTCCAGGAGCATTCATCGGGGTGAGCCCATCAACCTGACAGTCGACCAACGTCCAGTGCAGGCCTTTGCCGGTGAAACCCTGGCCACGGCATTGCTCGCTCAGGGCATCAGCACCTTCAATCACACCGCCAGCGGGCAGCCACGTGGACCTTACTGCAACATGGGCACCTGCTTTGAATGCCAGGTGCGAATATCCAGCCCCAGTGACACCGATTTTCGCTGGGTGCGCGCCTGCATGGTGACGGTACGCGAGGGCATGTTCGTCAATACCGGGGCTACCCTGCTCGGTCAGCCGCCAATACCTGCAGAACCCCTCGGCGAATCCGATGAATCTGGCAACTGATCTTCTCATTGTCGGTGCGGGTCCGGCTGGAATGTCGGCGGCAGAGACGGCCGCCGCTTTGGGCATCGCAGTCACTGTGGTTGACGAGCAGGCTGAGCGGGGTGGGCAGTTTCTGCGTCAACCCCCGTCGAGTTTCAAAATGTCCAACTGGTTGCCCGGCAAAACTTATCAGCCCGCCAAAAAACTTTTAGCGCGCAGCCAGAAGCTAAGCGATGTTGAGTGGCTCCGGCAGGCAACGGTGGCCGGGATATTTCCGAAGCCTGGAGCCTCCGCTTCAGAATCGCGATTCAGGGCGGTGATTGATACTGAGGATGGCAGCCGGCAAATCTCGGCCCGCTCTGTTTTGATCGCGAGTGGCTGCTACGATCTGCCGGTGAGTTTCCCGGGATGGAACACACCCGGCGTGATGGCAGCGGGCGGCATTCAGGCATTCATCAAGAGTCAGCAGTTTGTGCCCGGGGAGCGCATTTTGCTGGTCGGTAGTCATCCCCTGCAATTGGTGATCGCTGATCAGATTATCCAGGCCGGCGGCGACGTGGCCGGAGTGTTGTTTGCACAAAGCCAATCACGCGCACTGAAATTGCTTCGCAAGCCCATGATCGTCTTGCAGCAGGCCAATAAGTTCAGCCAGATAGTCGGCACCATGGCACGCCTGCGTAAAGCCGGAGTGAAGGTTGAGTTTGGCGAAACGCTGATCAAAGCCAACGGTGGCCACCAACTTCACAGCGTTACCGTGGCCCCGCTGGACCAGCATGGAAAGCTGAACCCGGGTGCAGCGACAGACATAAGCTGCGATCGGCTGGGCGTATGCTTCAGCTTTCTCACGTCCAGTGAGCTGGCACGACAAATGGAAGCGGATTGTGTCTGGAATGCGCGGCGGGGTGGCTGGCTGGCACGCCACGACGAATGGATGGCCAGTTCAGTCCCGGGCTTGTTTGTGGCGGGTGAGATTACCGGTGTGGCGGGCTCTGATGTGGCCATGGCAGAAGGCAAGCTGGCCGCTTTGGGCTGCGCCATTGAATTGGGCAAGCTCGATGCTGGAGCAGCAGAACAGAATGCCCGGCCGCTGCGCCAACAACTACAACAACTTCGGAATTTCGCCGAAGTACTGAGTCAGCTCTCATGGCCGGGTGACGATTTCTTTGACCAGTTGATGAGTGATGACAGCATTGTCTGCAAATGCGAAGAATTGAATGCTGGTCAGCTTCGTAAACTATTTGCGGATAACCCGACTATCAGCACAGCAAACTCCGCCAAACTGCTGTCACGTGCCGGTATGGGCCTGTGCCAGGGCCGCTACTGCCATCACAGTCTGACCCGTTTACTGTCGCAAATGCGCGGCATGGAAGAACAGCAAATTGCAGGCTTCACCGCTCGCTTTCCCAGCAAACCGCTGAGCATTGCCCATCTGATCGAGCGCCCATCTGCGGCAAATCCAGAGTAGCTCACTGCAAACTGCGGCTGTTTTTAATTTACCAGGCGCTCTGCTTCTTTTATCCGGCCCACGGACCGCTTAGGTGGCAGGAAAGAAGGGCATGGTCGCTTCGATTTTCTGCAGCAAGCGCACGGCACCCACCGGCAACTGTCGCCCCAGGCGGGTGATGACACTGGCGCTGGTGTGCTGCATGGCAGGATGATCGATGGTCACGGCATGCAAGTCGCCAGCAGCTACCTCAGTATGGGCAGCTATGCCGGGAAGGATGGTGATACCCGAACCTGAGTGGGCAAATTCTTTCAGCACGCGCAAAGAATTGCTAACCAGAACCGGTTTGAGAAATACCTGTTCAAGAGAAGCGGCGGCATAGATCACCTGGCAGATGCGAAACGAAGGCTCTGGCAAGGCCAGTCGTTCGGTCGCCAGATCCTGGAAGCTGAGACTGCCGCGTTTGCTCAGTGGATGATTGGGGGAAACAATCACTTTCAGCGGTTGGTCGGAAGACGCCCTGACACGAATTTTTGCCTCAGGTTCAGGCTGAAAAACCATGCCCATATGGGCTTCATCTTCAAGCACCATGCCGACTACGTCCAGCGTGCCACCTGCGCGAATATGGATGCGGATGTCCGGGTATTGCGCCATGAATCTTCCCAGCACATCCAGCAACAATTCACCAACCATGGCTTCGCCGACAGCCAACGAAACTTCTCCGGCCTTCAGTCCCTTCAAATCCCGGACCTGGGAAATGAATGCATCCTGCTGGTTAGTGAATTCCCGGTAGTAACTCAAGGCCATCTGGCCGGCTTCGGTCAGTTTCAGCGGGCTGCGGTTACGCTCTATCAGGGGAACCCCCAATTCCTCCTCAAGCTGCGCGATCTGACGACTGATAGAAGAGGGAGCCACGTTCAAATTTTCGCTGGCCGCACGCATCGTACCGCCTCGAACGGCTTCTGCAAGATAACGCAAGCGGTTGTCGTGGAATCGGGTCATGAGGTCCTTCCTGCAATCTAAGACAAGGGTGCAACCGGCTTTTATTCTGGCGAATAGGGCTCTCATCGGTATCTGTTGCGAATATCGCAACAGATTCGAATATATCTTGTTATTGATACGTCATTCAAGTCCTCGTAGTGTGAACCGGCACAGTATGGCTAAATGTTTGTAAATACGGATGTTTATGCACCGCTCTCGAAATTGAATGCACCAAAAGAGGCAATAAAGAAGTGAATCGAGATTCAATTTCATGGCGTGGCTATATGCCCGCCATCACAACGCCGTTTGACGAGAAGGGCCAACTTGACCTGGTCGCTTTGCGAAACCTGGTGGAATGGCTGGCAGATCAGGGAATGCACGGATTGATCGTAGCTGGCACCACGGGCGAGTGGTTCAGCATGAACGCTGAGGAAAAATCACGCCTGTTTGGCACGGTTGGGGACGTTCTCAAGGGTGAGATTCCGCTGATTGCAGGTTGTAATGCGTTTACT
>JBGTHE010000086.1:0-3524 GCA_041746335.1 Lysobacterales bacterium
TCGACGTACCTGAGCGTTCGCGGCGCCGACGCCAGGATGTCCAACAGGATCTTGAAACCCACCCCGGACAGATTCCGGACCGACATTTCGAACACTTCACGGCGCAGCATGAAGAACCCGCTCATCAGGTCCTTGACGCGCAATTTGAGTATCGAGCGAGCCGCCTGGCTGCAAAGTTCGCTGACAGAGCGCCGCCAACCCAGCAGACTGTCATTGTTACCCCCTGCAACCAGGCGTGAACCGATTACCAGGTCTACATCACCTGACTCCAGTGCGCGCAGCATTTCAGGCAACAATGATTCATCGTGCTGCAAATCGGCATCCATCACGGCGACGTACGGCGCGGCAGTCGCCATGATCCCCTCGATCACCGCCGATGCCAGACCGCGGCGCCCGATGCGCTGAATGCAGCGCACCCTTGCATCTTTTTGCCCGATTTCAAGAACCAGGGCCGCCGGGCCGTCTTTCGAATCATCGTCTACGAACACCACCTCCCACCGGGTCTTCGAAAGTGCCCTTTCCAACAGGCGAAGCAGATCAATGATGTTGTCACGCTCATTGAGTGTGGGTATGACGATTGCCAGGTCCGCGGGAAGATGGTTGGAAGCAATGGCCATAGGCTCTGGCAATCCCAATCCAGGTTAAATTCGGGGATTCGAGTCTATGGGTTCTGTGCCCTGTTATCCACCCATTACGCAGCGCACGTCGACCGCAATTGGGGCATACGCCTACCTCCGCTGCAGGCATTTGAAGCGCATCCAGGTCCCGGTCACGCACGATACCGTAACGCCGCTCAGCAGCAGCAAGAAAGGGTCCAACCGGCGCGCTGCGTGTCACAGCACTGAAATCGCCGCGGTGATTGGCTTAGAACAGCCAGCGATACAGCGGTAAGTAACATAAAAGCTATATTGCAGGAAAATTTCGTAGTTACTGGGAAGCCATAGAACTTGTTTTTACATTCCGCGGGTTGAGAAATCTGGCGAAATCTCACAGGATTTGAAGCTAGCAAGCTGGATTCCTGACCACGCGCAGATAACAAATATGGAAATCATCGAACTCATTTACACTGAAATCATTCCCGCGGGACTGTTCATTATCATGATCGGCATGGGTCTGTCGTTGACCCTGGGCGACATCAGGCGAGTGATAGTCTACCCAAGGGCGGCCTCCATCGGCCTGATCGGTCAGTTGGTGTTCCTCCCGCTGCTGGCTTTCCTTCTCATCTTTCTGCTGCAACCGGCGCCAGTGGTGGCGATCGGGATCGTCATCCTGGCCGCCTGCCCGGGCGGCATCACGTCCAATGCGTACGTGTTCGCCAGCCGCGGCGATGTGGCCCTGTCGGTGACCCTCACCGCCATCAGCAGCTTCGTAACCGTTTTTACCATACCCCTGTACACCACCCTGGCCACTGGGATGTACCTCGATACCGGTATCACACCGGATCTCGACGCGACCGCCATGATGCTGAAGCTGGCACAACTCACTATCCTGCCCATTACCATCGGCATGATCATCCGTGCCTGGCAACCGGAATTCGCAAAACGATCCGTGGAAGTGACCCGCATTATCGCACTGGTGTTCCTGGTGGTCCTGATCGGCGGATCCACCTTGCTCAGCATGGACGAGGTGCTGGTTTATTTCATGGACGCGGCCCTGATCGCGTTCCTTCTGAACATCATAACCATGGTGACCGCGTTCGGCGTCGCGCGGCTGTTCCGCCTCGAAAATACGCAGGTTGTTTCCATCACCTTCGAGATCGGCGTGCAGAACCTGGCACTCGCCATGACCGTCGCGCTGGCCATCATGCAGGAACCGCTGATGGGCATGACCGCCCTCATCTACGGCATCTTCATGAAGATGACTGCGCTCGGCTTTCTGGTATACGCGAGGAAGTTGACGAGGGATCAGGAGGAGTTATCCGTGGCACGAACTTGAGCCAGAACACTCCGATTCAGTTACTCTCTAGAGACGCGCAGGGCTGTGCCCGCCGTAATCAGAACCCTAGTCAGAACCTTAGCCGGAAACAATAATGAAAGGTAAAATCGCATTCGAAGAACACTTCGCCATCCCGGAAACCCTGGAGGAAACCCGCGCCTTTGCCGGTGACGGCAATGTCTGGGACGAATTCACCCGCCAGATCCTCGATCTCGAGGACGAGCGCCTGGAGCGCATGGACAATACCGGAATCGAGTTCGCTATCCTGTCCTTGAACTCACCCGGTGTGCAGCGCATGGCGGACCCGAAAGTGGCCATGGCCGTGGCGAAGAAAGGCAACGAGCGCATGGCCGAGGCGGTACAGAAGCACCCGGACCGCTATGCGGCGTTCGCCGCGCTGCCGATGCACGATCCGGAGGCCGCCGCTGCGGAGCTGACCCGTTGCGTGAAGGAACTCGGCTTCAAAGGCTGTATGGTAAACGGCTTCCAGCAGGTGGGCACGCCCGAAAACGTCAAGTATTACGACCTACCGGAGTACCGCCCTTTCTGGGCCACGGTGTCTGAACTCGACGTGCCGTTTTACCTGCATCCGCGCATGCAGATCCCGCCGCGCGCGCAGAACTACGAGGGGCATCCCTGGCTTATGAGCGCGCCATGGGGCTTCGCGGTCGAGACCTCCATTCATTCACTCAGGCTGTGCGGTTCGGGCCTGTTCGACGACTATCCGAACCTGAAGATCTGCATCGGTCACCTGGGCGAGAACATCCCCTTCGGCCTGTGGCGCATGGACGCGCGCATGCACTTCTCCCCGCGCGGCTACCGCGGCAAGCGTCCGCTGGGGGATTACTTCCGCGAGCACTTTCACATCACCACCAGCGGCAACTTCAATGATGCCGCATTCCGCTGCACGCTGGAGGTGCTGGACAACGACAAGGTCTATTTCTGCGCCGACTATCCCTTCGAGAAAATGGAGGACGCATCGGCTTGGTACGACCATACTGAGGTCATCAGCGACGAGCAGCGCCGCAAACTCGGGCGCGACAACGCCATCCGCCTGTTCAAACTGGATTTGTAAGCGGTTCCCCGCCGTCCCAACAGTCGCTATCCGCGATGTGCGGCCGAACATTTCTAGCGAAGGCTTGATGAAGCTTGTGGGCTTCCCAGTAACTATGAATTCCTGCAATATGCCTTTTATGTTTCCTATCCTCAACCGGCTGGCGAATCAACGCGCACGTGAACGCCGAATAATCTGCGCCTGAAGGAGGTCCCGGCTTGTCCACCGATTTTCGACTCAACGGCCAGCCAGTCAAGGTCGACGCCGACCCGCAGATGCCCCTGCTATGGGTGCTGCGCGAACGGCTCCAACTCACCGGCACCAAGTTTGGTTGCGGCAAGAGCCTGTGCGGCGCCTGCACCGTGCACCTGGACGGACGCCCGGTGCGCTCCTGCGTGACGCCGCTGGCGATGGTCGCAGACCGGGAGGTGACCACTCTCGAGGGTCTGTCCGCCGACGGCCGGCACCCGGTGCAACAGGCCTGGCTGGAGTTCAATGTCCCACAGTGCGGCTATTGCCAGTCCGGCCAGATCAT
>JBGTHE010000087.1:0-4101 GCA_041746335.1 Lysobacterales bacterium
CTCCGGTAATCATCATCAGGTTGGTGGGTTGCTCCATGCGCAGCCAGGCCGTATCGACCTTGGACATGGCTTCACGATTCATGGACCTGACAACCTCAACGAACGCTGGCAGCGCGTCGTTGCTTGCGGGCATCGTCAGAACGGGCTATTTGCAGCGAACGCAAATATGCGTCACTGACATCTGTGACATATTCCCCTGAGAAACAGGACGTATCGAATTGCGAAACACCTTTGATACCACCGCGGCAGGCTTCAACAAGGTCAGGCAGATTTTGATAAATCAACCAATCAGCGCCCAATTCCTTTTCAATTTCTTCGTGCTTTCGTCCACTGGCAATCAATTCTGACGTTGCGGGCATATCGATGCCGTATACATTGGGGTAACGCACCGGGGGTGAAGCAGATGCAAAGTAAACCTTGCGTGCACCGGCATCCCGGGCCATCTGGATAATCTGCTGAGAAGTGGTTCCACGCACTATGGAATCATCAACAATAAGTACATTTTTCTTGCGGAATTCCAGCTCAATCGCATTGAGTTTTTGCCTGACAGATTTTTCACGCTCTTCCTGGCCGGGCATTATGAAAGTACGGCCAATGTAACGATTCTTGATAAAACCTTCACGATATTTCACGTCAAGGTCGAAAGCCAGAGGCAGCGCTGCAGTCCGACTGGTGTCCGGCACGGGGATCACCCCATCGATGTCGTGATCCGGACGATCCTGAAGTATTTTACGGGCTAGCGCCTGGCCCATGCGAAGCCTGGCCTTGTAGACAGAAATATCATCGATCATGGAGTCAGGACGGGAAAAATACACGTACTCGAAAATACAGGGCGTCAGCTGCCGCGCTGCCGGGCTGTTGTGCGAATGCAATTGTCCATCCAAAGATATAAACAGGGCTTCGCCAGCCCGGAGATCGCGCATGAACTCAAAGCCCAGGCCATCGAGTGCAACACTCTCCGAGGCAACTGCGTATTCAATTCCGGATTTACCTTCATGTCTGCCCAAAACCGCGGGACGAATACCCCAAGGATCCCGAAAAGCGAGCATGCCATGCCCGGGAATGATTGCTACTGCGGCATAAGCACCTTTGCAGCGCCTGTGCACCGCATCAACCGCCAGAAACAGATGATCCGGCTGTAAGGACTTGGGGTTCAGTTCCTGAAGCTCGTGCGCGAGCACATTCAACAGCACCTCGGAATCAGAGCGGGTATTAAGATGTCTGCGATCGCTGTCAAACAACTCCTGGGTCAGCGCTTCGGTGTTAGTCAGATTGCCGTTGTGCCCCAGAGCAATCCCATAGGGCGAATTAACATAGAAAGGCTGAGCCTCAGCGGTTTCATCTGTACCGGCTGTGGGGTAACGGACGTGGCCAATTCCGGTAGTTCCAGTGAGTTGACGCATTTCGGCAGAGCCGAACACATCGCGCACCAGGCCGCTGCCTTTGTGCAGGTTGATCTGGTAACCATTCAGAGTGGCAATTCCCGCAGCATCCTGGCCGCGGTGCTGCAACATGGTCAGCGCTTCGTAGATCGAAGCTGCGACATCGCTGCGCCCGACAATTCCTATGATTCCACACATGAAAATCGACCCGTTCAGACTGGGTGCGTTTCGCCCGGGGCGAAGTTTACCACGCCCGTTGATTATGCCTGAGCATTGTCTGTGGTTTTTTTCACATCGGGGTTGCCATCGAAGTCCAACTGCTGTCTCACGGTATCCGGAAGGAATCCAGCAACCCAATCAACCATCGGCATCAGCCGCTGGATCATAAGAGATTCCTGCCACCAGGGGTCCTTGGGTATGGGTGTCAGACCGGCGGTCAGTAGGAAAGTGAGCACGATTGCGAGGCCTCTAACCACCCCAAAAACGCCACCCAGCAAACGATCAGTCCCGCTCAATCCTGTGCTCTCGACGAGGCGCCCAACCAGATAGACCAGCAAACCGCCCAGCACCAGCACCACCAGGAAAATGCCTGCAAAACCCATGGCCAAACGAGCCGACGGCAAGCTGACCTGAGCTTCCATCAAATCACCCACGCCGCCGGCAAAGCGGTAGGCCAATACAAACGCCAAAGCCCAGATTGCAAGCGCCAACACCTCCTTGATAAAGCCACGCAGTGCACCAACCAGCATTGAAATTGCGATGGTGGCAAGAATTGCGTAGTCTGGCCAGCTCAACTTCGTCCCTTGCCGCTGGCATCGGGGCCAAGACTCTGCATGTCAATCGGCACTCATGACGACACCATTGATGCTGAGGCTGGATTTAAGGCTCTGTTGTGCACTTGTTGCGTCTTCGCGCTGCAGAAATGGCCCCACTCGGACCCGATTGATTGAAGTACCTGATGAAGATGTCACTTTTTCGCTGTAGGCACTCAATCCTTGGGCACGGACCTGCTTGACCAGGTTTTCAGCATTCAGATTTTCAGCGAAACTGCCCAACTGCACCACCCAGCGCACCAACGGGTCAGATGGATTGATGTCCTGTGTTGGTGCTGATGGATCAATATCCACCATGCGCGGATTCACACCATCAACCTGAATTTGAATATTCCTCGCTGCTGCTGTCGCCTCAGCCTCTGAATTGAACGGGCCTACTCGCACTCGATTCAGGCTCCCGACGTCAGATTCGATTTTGTCGGAAATTACCTGGAATCCTTTCGATTCTAGCTCAGCCTGCAGTTTTCGGGCGTTTGCTTCACTGCCAAGGCTGGCCACCTGCACTGCAAATCGGCCTGCAGAACTTTGCAAGGGTGGCGAGTCTGATGCAGCTTCGACAGCAACTGGCAAGTCAACCTTGACACTATCCGGCACTTCAACTGATGTGATTGCCGGCAGCCCTTCCTGAACCGGATCTCTCACTGGCGGATCTGTGGCTGCCACCGCACCATCCGCGCCTGCTGTTGAAAGGCTTTGCTCGGCTTGTTCGGCTGACTGCTGCGCAAGTTCCGAATTGGTCGATTCCGGATCCTGCTGGTTTACCTCTGCAACCTCAGGCTGTTCTGTTTGTTGGGCGCTGTCCGTTTGTTGTTGTGGCGTTGTGCCCTCGTCTGCCAAGGGAAACCGCCGGGTTTCAAAAGCGACTCCATCTGGTCGCGCCGGCAATTCAATTCGTTCCATTTGCTGCTGGCCGGATTCCGGCCGACCACCCAGCAACATGGGCAGGATAATCACAGCCAATGCAATCAGCACCGAGGCACCAACCAGGCGTTGTTTCAATGCTTTATCCATATTTCCATTCCGGTTCGTTTATGCGGTGGCAATAAACTTTTAGGGCGCAAAGACGCCGCAGGGCGATTCTAGCAGCATGAACTTCAGCGTGTTTGGTTCCAAGGCCCTTGAGTCGTTGCGGTAATATCCGAGAACAAAGGCAAAGGGCAATTCAGGGCTTGTGCCGCTGTATTGAAAGAACCAAAAACCAGGACACGGTCCAGCTCGGTTATGCCGCACACTGCAGCCTTCAATGCCTCACTGACCGTTTCGAAAGCAAAAATCTTCTGACCGCCCAGTTGTTCGTAAAGCAGCCTTGCGAGGTCTGCACCGCTGCGGCCACGGGCACCGGTCAGACCAGCGCAATACCAGTGCTCCACCTGATCATCAAGAATCCGCGCCACTTCACCCGCATCCTTATCCCTGAGCATGGCCAGGACACAAGCCTTTATTCCCCGCCCCGAGACCTGCAACATTTGCTTTACCACTTCCGCTGCCAATGGATTATGTCCCACATCCACCAGCACCCTTGCATCATTAGGGTGAGACTGTAAACGACCGCTCAACCGAACAGCGCTGATTGCCAACCCTAAATCGGCCGGTCGTGAAATTGCATCAGGTAACAAACTGGACAGCGCCGCAACGGCTGCAGCAAGATTGTTGAACTGGTGTGGTCCGGGCAGTGGTGGCAGTGGCAAATTTATTTTCTGATTTGCTCTGCTCCAAATCAGGTGATTGCCATGATGCTCGATGTGATATTCGAGGCCCAGCCGTTGCACAGCAACCCCCAATTCCTTCGCATACTTTAAAACACTTTCCGGAGGGCTTGCTTCTGTGCAGATCAGGGGACAACCCGGGCGCAGAATGCCGGCCTTCTCACGACCAATGCTTTCCCG
>JBGTHE010000088.1:0-6438 GCA_041746335.1 Lysobacterales bacterium
GTTTTTTTCCAAACGAGTCCACCCATTGCAGTTTACGTTTACCATTATCCTGAATCGAGGTCGCCCCGTATTGAGTTACAGCCCAAGTTCTAAGTCCAGGTAGTTTCCCAGTCGGCGTAAAATCAAGATACTCTTTAACCAACTGTCCGGCAGATCCTCTAGGTTCCTTGGTTTTATCGACAACTTCCTGCCACTCCAACTGAACAAACCGGGCGGGCAGATCCACAGGAATGTTGTTACCATCTTCGTCAAGTCTCTGTTCACAGCTACCATCGGCGTTGAATCTTACTTCATCATGGTAAAGCTCAAATAGCTTATGTTCTTCATTCAACAGCAAGCCAGGTCGAACCACTAATTCGCTGCGCGTCAGGCGAGGATGTAGTAACGACCAGCACAGTGTGGTCGGGTCTTGCAGCTGATAGCGGCCCCGTTTGGCAGGCTCACAGCAACCTTCGATGTAGTGAAACTCCCAGCCATCCTCTGGAAGGATTACGGCATGCGCCTCAATCTTGCCTTGGGCCAAGTCATGGGCGATTGTTGGCAAATCAGCTAACGGCACATTGTTTAACGTAACCATTTTACTCATGACTGACTTCTTGGCATTTGGCCGATCTTATCGACTGCATCACGCAAATTCTCGGGAGCGAGGTGAGCATAGGCCAGTGTCATTTCAATAGACCCATGACCCATCAACTCCCTAACGGTATTCAAGGGCACTCCCGCCATTACCAGCTTTGATGCAAATGTATGACGAAGATCATGAAACCTGAAGTTTTGAATCTTGGCTCTGCCCAGCACGCCATTAAACGCTGTTCGAAACTCAGCATTTCCGAATACGGGGACGGTGGGCATTGGTACGGCCTCCCCTCGATGGGTTTTTAACGCTTCCAAAGCAGCGGTATTCAAAGGAATGTGCCTGGTCTGGCCAGACTTTGCACCCTGGCCGCTAACGGTGAGCGTCTTTTTGCGCAGATCAATGTCTCGCCAGGTGAGGTTCCACAGCTCTCCCCTTCGTAGCCCGGTATTAATAGCCAAGATCACCAGGGGAGTTAAATTATCGGCGTATGTTCCAAGATTGGGGTAGAGCTCATAGCCCCTTTCCTCTCTGTGCTTGTTGGCCGACACCCGTGCTTCACGCATGAGGTTGTCACGGGCCTGTAAAGCGGTATACAAGCGCTTCTCTTCGCCCTGGGTCAAATATCGAACAAGAGGCCTCCTGTCCACCTTCAAAGGCTTTAGGCGGGCCAGGGGATGGTTATCTAAGAGTTCCCAATCCCAGGCCTTCTGTAGTGACGCTCTGAGTGCGGAAATGTCTCTGTTGATGGTGGAATGGCTCCTGCCATTTTTCTGTTTGTTGGTTCGCCAGGTTTCAATATCAGCAAGCCGGATCTGATCCAGTTGCTTTGCGCCAATATTAAACCGACGCAGTCTAGCCATAGTCTCATCTGGCTGGGAATGATTCGCTTCAACCCAATGCTGATAATGGTCAGTCAGGAATGCATCGAAGGTCATCGATGCAGCCTGGCCATCCTCAATCGCATCTGGATCATCACCACGGAGGATCGCCTCTGCTTTCTCCTTTGCCATTCCAAAAGTCATTACAGGCAAGCGTCCCAGTGTCCTGGGCTTCTTGTCCTGGATCAACTTCCAGATTTTTACGCCTGTTGGCTGTACCCTAAGCACAAGTCCAGGAATGGCGGTGTCATGAATTTGATAAGCCTTGTCTTTTGCCTTTGAGGAATTGGCTATCTTTTGGCTTAGAAATTTGCGCATTATGTGAGCTGCCGAATCGTGATTTAAAGCCTGTGTAAATCCTTAGACATGATAACAGTTATTAACCAAGGTAAAGATTAATATAAAAATAATATTTAAAAACATATAGTTAATGAGTTTTTGAAGTGTTTTCAGTGCTTTATGGTGATATATAAAATTGCACTCCGAAGGCAGGGGTCGTGAGTTCGAATCTCGCCGGGCGCGCCATAACCATTAATAGAAGACCTCGTTCGTGGAGGTTTTTTATTTATGTGGTGTTGTGCCGGATCAAACCACTGTCCACCGAATTTAGCGGGTCACCGTTGTGCGTTAACAGCCCGGGCTTCTTCCATTATCCAGGCGGTAAAAGCTTTGACTTTGGCGTCTCCCACCATGCGTTCCTGGCAGAGCAGGAAGTAAGAATGCTCGGCGGGTACAGCAATCTGCATAGGGCGAACCAATCGGCCTGATTGCAGGTAGTCCTGAGTCAATACGCTGCGCCCGAGCACGATACCTTCGCCATTCAGGGCTGATTGCAAAGCCATATGTGAATGGCTGAACTTCGGGCCCTTGGCGCTGATGCCCTCGGTATAACCGACCGAGCGCACCCAGGACTCCCACGACATCTGCATGTCGTCATGTATCAGCACATATCCAGCCAGATCTTCCAGTCGGGTCAACGGACGGTCCGGTTGAATCAGATCAGGGCTGCAAACCGGGAAAACTTCTTCATCAAACAGTTTGGTAACGTGCAGCCCGGGCCATTTGCCGCGTCCATAGCGTATTCTGAGATCAACCCAGTTCGGGCCTTCCTCGCCAATCACATTGCCCAGGTCATCGATCTGATTCTGCGAAGCCAGGCGTATGTCGAGATCCGGATGCCGTTCCCGAAAACGGCCCAGCCGGTTGATCAGCCAGTTGACGGCAAACGATTCAGCCACAGAAACACACAAAAGATGTTCAGCATCCTCGTCCAGCAAGGTGCGGGTGGCGACGTGCAGATCATTCAGCATGATCCGCACGGCAGGTAAATACTCTTCACCTTTTCGGGTGAGGTGCAATTCGCGCTTGTGCCGGTCAAACAGCAGGAAACCGAACCATTCCTCCAGCAGCTTGACCTGATGGCTGACTGCTCCCTGGGTTACAAACAACTCATCTGCGGCGCGGGTGAAGCTGCAATGACGTGCAGCGGCTTCAAAAGCCCGAACAGCGTTGAGTGGTGGTAAACGGCGGGGTGAAGATGGGGTCTGCACGGGAATTCCTGTCGCTGATGTGAGTTAATGAAGTCTGGGGCTAATGACCATCATCAATATCTTTCGTTTGTCATGGTTATCGATCTTCACTAGTGTCAGTTTATCATCTGCGCCCCGCAGACAGACAATTCGCCAAGAGTGACGAGGAGAACCCCCCAATGGCCAGAATGAAAGGCGGACGGGCCTTGATGGATTCCGTGCTGGACCACGGGATAGATACGATATTCGGAATCCCCGGCGGGCAGACTTACGAGTTGTTCGACGCCCTTCATGCCAAAGGCGACAGCATCCAGCTGATCACCTCGCGCAGCGAACAGGGTGCCGCGTACATGGCTTTTGGCTATGCACGCTCCACCGGCAAGGTGGGCGTCTATACGGTAGTGCCAGGGCCGGGTGTTCTGAATTCCGCTGCAGCTTTGAGTACCGCCTATGCCGGCAATGAACCGGTCTTATGCCTGACGGGCCAGGTCCCTTCCGATGGCATCGGTAAAGGTGTGGGTTACCTGCATGATCTGCCCGATCAATTAGGCATTATGCAGCGCCTGACGAAATGGGCCACGCGGGTGGAACATCCATCGCATGCTCCTGGCGCTGTCAGAGAGGCTTTTCGCCAGCTCACCACCGGCCGGAGACGGCCGGTTTCGCTGGAAATGGCGCTGGACATCATGTCCGACGAAGCCGAAGTCGAAATGCTCGAGCCCATCGTTCATGCGGAAACAGTGGTCGCTGATCCCGAACTGATTGAACAGGCAGCCACCCTGCTGGTTGGCGCCAAAAAGCCCATGATTCTGGTGGGTACGGGCGCCATCAATGCCTGCGATGAAATCCGCGAACTGGCGGAACTGCTGCAGGCTCCGGTGGTGTCGCAGCGTGGCGGCCGTGGGGTACTGAGTGACCGCCACTATCTGGCGCACCCCTTTCCGGCAGGCCATCAAATGTGGCCTGAAGTGGATGTGGCCATCGCCATTGGAACGCGCTTCAAATATCCGCGTATGCACTGGGGTATGGATGGCAATCTGAAAACCGTTCACATCGACATCGACCCCACCGAAATCAACCGGACCTGGCGTCCGGATGTGGGCATACTCGGAGACGCGGCGCCCTCGGTAGCCAGGCTCCTGGCCATTCTCAAGGCCCGCAATCTGCCGCCCCGAGCATCGCGTCAGCAGGAGCTGGAAGCTTTACAGCGAAAGATGCGCCAGGAATATTCGGACAATGTGCAGCCCCAGATATCGATACTGGGTGTGATTCGAAATGCCTTGCCCGACGACGGCATCCTGGTGGATGAGATCACCCAGGTGGGTTATGCCTCCTGGTACGGCTATCCCGTTTATGCGCCGCGTACCCTGATCACCAGTGGCTATGCCGGCAACCTGGGTTATGGCTTGCCCACGGCCATCGGCGTGAAAGTAGCCAATCCCGATCGCAAGGTTATTGCCATCAGCGGCGATGGCGGCTTCATGTTCCATGTGGGTGAGCTGGCTACGGCAGTGCGGTATCAGCTCAACATGGTGATTATCGTGTTCAGCGATGGCGCCTTTACCAACGTGGCGCGTGCCCAGAATAAGCGCTTTGGTGGCCGGGTGATCGGCACCGCTCTGACCAATCCTGATTTCGCTGCGATGGCGAAAAGCTTTGGAGCCATCGGCTATACCGCGCACTCGGTGGCTGAGTTGGAGAAGCAAATCAAACTGGGCTTTGAACAGCCAGGACCGGTGGTGATTGAGATGCCGCTGGGCGAAACCGACTTTCCCTGGAAATACCTGCTGCTCGGAGAAAACCGCTCCAACCGCATGCTCCAGTCTCAAAACACAGAATGAAACAGTGAACAGGTAGGCCTGGTATGTCTGATTATGATGTTGTGATTGCGGGCGGCGGCCATAACGCCCTGGCTTGTGCGGCAGTGTTATGCCGCGCCGGCTTGCGCACTCTTGTTGCCGAGCGCAACGATTGGGTGGGTGGTGGTGCCGTTACACTTGAATTGACTGAGCCTGGATTCAAGCATGATCTGTTCGGTTCCAACCATGTATGGATTCACGCCAACCCCTATATTCGCGATCTGATGCCGGAGCTGAAGAACTACGGCCTGGAATACCTCTGGGGTGAAAACGAAATCATGGGCCATCCCATGGAAGAGGGTCCGGGCGTTATTGTCTACAGGGACCTGGACAAAACCTGTGACAGCATTGCCGAGTATTCAAAAAAGGGTGCGGCCCGCTATCGGGAAATATATGACGGCTTTGTCGAGATCAAGGACGGCTTCACCCGGAACATGTTCTCGCCGCCCAATCCACCGAGCTATATGCCGGCGGCCATGGAGAAAAGCCCGGAAGGCCTGAAAATGCTGCGCAACTACAGTCTGAGTGCGCGCGCTTTCGTGCTGGAGAATTTTGAGAATCCGCACATCCAGGCCTTTCTGACCAGCTGGGCGCTGGGGCCCAACATCAAGCCCACGCAGCAGGGCGCGGGCAATATTTTCTACATCATGATCCCGGCCATCCATATTTACGGGCAGGCCATACCCAAAGGCGGCAGCATCGCGCTACCAAATGCTTTGGCGGCATACGTGAATGCTCATGGTGGCAAAGTACTGACCAACAGCCCGGTGGAAAAAATTCTGGTGAATGGTGGCGTGGCAACCGGCATTCGCCTTGAAGATGGTACGGAAATTACCGCCAGCCGCGGCGTGGTTAGTTCCCTGGAACCGCAGCAGACTTTCCTCAAACTGGTAGATGAGGAACATCTGAACGCCGACTTCCGTCGCCAGGTGCAGAACTTCACGTTCGGCGATGTGGCTTCGTTCCGGGTTCATTTTGCGTTGCATGAAGCGCCGCGATACATCGGCAGCGAAAACATCAGCAAAGCGCCTTTCCAGCGCACCATTACCAGCATGGCGGATATCGACCGGCATTTTGCCGAGCTGTCGGTGGGTAAACCTTCGCCAACGCCACCGGTGCACGGCCATTGCTGGAGTCTGCGTGACCCCACCCGCGCACCCGACGGCAAGCAGACCTTCATGATCGATACCTTTGTGCCCAGCAAATTGGCCAGCGGTAGCTGGTCGGACATCAAGGAAGACTACTCGCAGGAGTTGATCAAAACGCTGCGCAAATACACGACGAATATGTCGGATGACAATATCATTGCCAGCTTCTCGCATTCGCCCGAGGACATGGAAGCACACAATCCTTGCTTTGTGGGCGGGGTGCCTTCGGGTGGAGAGCGCACGATGGCTCAGCTGGGTTATTTCCGGCCTTTCCCTGGATACTCGCAATATCGAGGGCCACTGGACAAAATGTACCTGGCGGGCCCTTCCTGTCACCCAGGCGGTGGCATCAGTGGTATGGGCGTGATTACGGCGCATGAAATGCTCAGGGATTTCGGCTTGCTGGAGGATGAGTTTTAAGGGAACTAAGATCGATTCAAGGCTGGC
>JBGTHE010000089.1:0-2390 GCA_041746335.1 Lysobacterales bacterium
CCAGAATTGTCGTGAGAGGACCATGGTCACGGAGTGGATTCGCAGTTCGATTCCGACCCTAGCCTCCAATTTCTTCGATCGAAGGAAATTTAGTGATTAAGCGGATGTCTTCCAAGGAAGCCATAGAGGAATTCGAACCGCAGTTCGATTCCATTGTGCAGGGATGCACAGGTGCCGCGTAGTACAGGATGTACGGGAGCGGCCGACCCTAGCCTCCAATTTCTTCAATCGAAGGAAATTCAGTGATCCAGCGGATGTCTTCCGTGGAAGCCATAGAGGAAACGGACCCGGGTTCGATTCCATTGTGCAGGGATGCACTGGTGCCGCGCAGTACAGGATGTACGGGAGCGGCCGACCCTCCTCCAATTTCTTCATTTTTTCTTCAATCGAAGGAAATTCAGTGACAGAGCGGATGGGTAGCAGGGGATCGGCAATCATGGCGCCTGGCACCAATGCCTGAACCCACTTACTCTCACCCCGATACCCAGCCAATTGCTGAGTCTCTGGGGTTCGGCATACGCACCCAATCCCTGCGGGATCTGCTCGATTACTTTCACTCGCATGAACACGAAAGGACCCTGGCCGGGGAGCTCCCAGGGCAACTCCCAGCAAAATGCTACATCTGTCAGTCGGTACAATCGTTCGCCATTACAAATCAGGCCGACCCGAACAACTGGCGTGAATCGCTTCGTTGCCCGTCTTGTAATCTGATCAACCGCTGGCGCAGCAGTGTTCACCTTTTTGAAGCGCTTGCTACTCCCACGGCACGAAGCTTTATCTACCTTACTGAGGCTGTCACTCCTTTATACCGTTTGCTCAAACAGCGTTATCCCAAAACCATCGGTAGTGAATTTGTGGCTGGCCTGGAGTCCGGCGAAACCGTTGAAATCCGCGGCAAAAATATCCTGGTGCAAGATGTGACTGAACTCAGCTTCGGGGACAATAGTTTTGATGCCTTGCTCAGCTTTGATGTACTCGAGCATGTGCCGGATTACCGTAAAGCTCTGCAGGAATTTTACCGTGTATTGAAACCTGGTGGGATAGTGCTGTGGAGCGCGCCGTTCTGCTTTGCTGAACAGACTGAAGTACGCGCCACATTGACGGAAAACGGCCAGATCGAACACCACATGCTGCCCGACTACCATGGGGATCCCCTGACCGATGAAGGCGTGCTCTGCTTTCAGTCATTCGGTATGGATATCCTGCGGGAGATGGAGGTGCTTGGGTTTGTTGAGACCAGAGTGTGTGCTTTCTCGAATCTGGCTTTTGCCTATCTCGGTGGGAATATTCTCTTTGCGGCGCACAAACCCGGCTCGTCGAAACGGCCTTGGCAGGATTTTTTTAGCTTGTTTGCCGGTAGTTCTTCCAAATCATTGTGAAGTGGAAATTTCGGGGATGAAAGCCCACGGGCAGGGCGGTACAATGGCCCGCCTCAAAGCCCGGGTGGCGAAATTGGTAGACGCAAGGGACTTAAAATCCCTCGGTAGAAATACCATACCGGTTCGATTCCGGTCCCGGGCACCACTCCAGCAGGTTCTTCAGCCCACTGGAGAAGCTTTCTAGGTTAAGAAAGTTGGATATGGGGAGCCGGGGGGCGAGAGGGAACCTATTCACTATTCATCACCAAGTCTGGCTACTTGCCCTTCCAGCAGGATGAAATCGTTGTTATGAAAGGTGAGTGTCATGTGATTTCACAAACGGTGGTCGCAAAAATGATTCCGGATGAAACATAACTTAAACGTGAGCTGAATAGATGGGCGCTCTCGAGTTCATTGCAGCAATAGTCGACTCACTGGCATGGCCCCTTGCGATAGTGGTAGTTGGCCTTTTCTTTCGAGCGGAGTTGCGATCTTTGTTGCTGTTGCTGAGAAAACTGAAAGCTGGACCGGTTGAAGCTGAGTTCGATAAGCAAGTGGAGGAACTCAAGCGTGAAACTGAATCAATTGTCAAAGAAACCGCTCAGATCGCCGGTCCAGATGCCGACGAGAAACAAAAACTAATGGAACTCGCCAATTACAGCCCGCGTTCTGCAATCGTTGAGTCCTGGGTACGCTTGGAAGGGCTTTTGCGTCAACTTGCGTGGCAACACGCCGGCTCCCCACAGCCGGACGTATCGTCACCGCATAAGCTAATGAAGGAAATAGAATCTCTGAATTTGCTGAGAGCGGACGAGATCAGCTTAATTCAAGATCTTCAGGGGCTGCGAAACCAAGCTGTTCATATTTCAAATCTGTTCTTGACGCAGTCAGCGGCGAAGGATTTCGTGGAATCCGCGTTCCGATTGGAATCAAGAATTAGGAAACTGGCCGTGCTCGATGGTCCAACCAGCTAACAAGCGACTGTGATCCCAAGTCAAGTGTTTTAGCTCACCGACTTTAGTTCTCCCCAGT
>JBGTHE010000090.1:0-6096 GCA_041746335.1 Lysobacterales bacterium
ATAATGTTCTGAAAGCGCTGCCAGCCTGGGCTGCATGGCAGAAATGAAGGCCGACATGGACTCTAATACTGACTGTTGATAACGATCCTTGTTCTCATTGAACCAGTCGCGATTATTGTGCCGGCGCAACTCTTCAAAATAACGAAAAAAATCAGCTGGAAATCCAGCGAATTCGATCATTGGCGCTTGGCTGCTCTGCTTGTATTCCAGTCGATTAGGCTCAGTTTGCTTCTTATCTTGCTGGTGATCGCGATTTTATCAGACCTGTTATTTTTCTTTTGGCTCGAGCTGTGCAGGGCCCGGCAGTGTTTGCCGCGTGTAAGCATAGCCACTGCGTCCATATCCGTATCCCAAGCCACTGCGGTGGTAAGGGTAATATCCATAATAAGGGCCGCCCCATGCGTAGGGATACCAGAACGGGTCGTAGTAATCGCGGTACACCATGATTTCCTGTCGCTCTTCCCACAAAACCAGATCATTTACTTCCAGTAACGGGTAGCGGTAATTGAATTCATCGATCTTGTGTTCTTCAATGCCCTTGATATTCGCCACCAGCGTCACTTCTCGTCCCTTGGAGAAAACTTCAGGATCAAAGAATCCATCCTGACAGGCGATAAAACGTCCGGCTGTGACGTCTTCGACTTTGGGTCGGTAATAACGGTCCAGCTCGCGGGACAGGACTTCGAAGCAAGTACGATTCGCTTCATTCCTTGCATCGATGATGACTCCACCCCAACGTACAGGAGTGCCGAACGAAGACGGCTCGACTCGGGCTGGCGAAATCGCTGCATATTCACCTTGCAGTTGGGTGGGCACTGTAGTGCAGGCAGCCATGGACAGGCTGGCCAATAAACCATAAATCGAATGTTTGGGTATACGCATCATCTTCCGTTCTGTTGCAATTCGCCTGTTATGGAAACTCCGATATTCAGAGTTTCCTCCTCCATGATAGTGAGAAGGAGACCGGGTTACCTGCCTGTTATCTTACAACATGCTGGGCCCTAGTTCCGTGTCCGCATTCAAGTCAACTTCACCGACGGCCCGCTACACGTCCTCTTCCACTTCAAGCCTGCCTTAATATCTCAGGCTGTATTTTTTTGGGTTTGAATTCACTTACCGCAACGCGCAGTTCCTGCAACGGGGGTTGCAGAGGTGCATATCGCAAGCGGTTGTACAAATCACTGATCTGGTGAATCTTTTCGGCCTGCTCGGGAAGTTCGACTGCAGCGGCTGTCGCCAGTTCCTGCGCACCCCAGGATGGCCGTGACTCAAAGCCCGCGCGCCTGAGACGTTTGAGGTATTTTTGCCAGATTTGTTGAACTGGATCCCGGCTACCAGGACCTCGAGTACGCAACAGCAGGGGTAACAGCACGACGCTGAGCACGGCCAGCACAGCAAACAACAGGCTGATGAGCGCTATGGGCCGCAGCTTGCCCATGCCCATTCCTTCAAATAATTGAGTCTGACGCTGGTAGTTGTAATCAATTACCCACGTATTCCAGCGCTTTTCCATGGCATCCATGGTATTACGCACAGAACGAACCCAGCTGAAGTCCAGCAAATGTCGTGGCTGATCAATGGCGCCCAGGGAGCCGCGTTCAACCCGCAAGGGTGACACGGCTGCAGTTGGGTCCACCCGGGTCCAGCCACTGCCGTCAAGCCATACCTCGGACCAGGCATGTGCATCGGATTGACGAACCAGGTAATAGTCGGCAGCCGCGTTATACCAGCCACCCTGATAGCCCGTTACAATACGTGCCGGTATACCTGCCATGCGCATCATTACTGTAAATGCGGAGGCATAGTGCTCGCAGTAACCGGTGCGCGTATCGAACAGGAAAGAATCGATGGCCTGGCTGCCAAGCAAAGGAGCATTCAGCGCATAGTGGAAAGGTTCCTGGTTGAACCAGTCCAGCGCACGTCTGATCAGGGCGGTATCTTCGGGTGTTTCCAGGCGCCATTGGTCGATCAGTTGGCGAGTCCGCGGATTCAGATCTTCGGGCAGTTCCAAAGCCAGCGATTGAATGGTTTTTTGCAATTCCGGGGTGTCAATGAAATTAGGATTTGAGACTACGTTGTACTGCTTCAACTGAGTGACTGCTTGCCTTTGGAGCAACTGAAAGTCGAGTGTGATCCTTACATCGTTTGGTGCCGCAACAGGATAATCCAGCGCAAACAGCCAATTGCGTTCATTGGGTTCGAGTTGTACCTTATAACGCCAGCTTTCGGGAGTTTCTTCTGGCAGCGTGGCAGCTTCAATGTTGCGCCCGTAATAACTTGAGCTCCAGGTCCTGCCGTCGTAACGCCAGAACACCGGGCCGCGCCAGTACAGTTGGGATTGGGCCGGCGCCGTGCCGGTAAATTCCACACGGAATGCCGTGCTGTCGTCCATGAACAGGTTCTCGATAGAGCCTGGTTCCATACTGTCGGATAATCCGCTGCGCGCATCCAGGGTGGTTTCCGGTACGCCCCACAAAGGTGAACCCCAGCGCGGAAACAGCACAAAAAACGCCAGACATACAGGCAAAGCCAGCAGTAACAATCGCAAGCTGAAACCCAGCTCTGCCAACAGCGGGGCGCTGGATGCGGGGATGACTTTTTTGTTGCTGAACGCTTCAGCGCGCTGTAGCTGGGCCAGTGCAACCAGGCCCAGCAAAACCGTAATCGCGCCGTACAGGGGCATGACCAATCCCTGAGTGAAAAGAAATTGTGTGGTACACAGAAAAAAACTGAAACTGACCACCAGCCGTGCATCGCGAATACGATCGCATTCCAGCAGTTTCAGGCAGAGCATGATGGTCAGCAGGCTGACTGAGGCGCGTCGGCCAAACAGATCCCCGTAAGTAAATGCCAGCAGGGCCAGGGCCAAGCCTACGGCTGCGTACCGTATCCACGCAGGCAGTGGTGGCCAGTGTTTCAGTTCGGCAATAATGCGCCAGATCACTGGGAACCAACACGCCAGAGCCAGCGGTGCAGCCATCAGTGTGAACTGGGGTAAAGCTGCCACCACCAATGTGATTATCACCCAAAGCATACTGTTGGCTTTACCGGCTTGCGGCAATAATGGCGCACTGTTGGCGCGGCTCTGGATCATTTTCCGAACAGAGCCAACAATTTGAGACAGGCATCCCGGTGCTCGGGTCCCGAGTTGGCCGGCAGGGCGTCGCTCGGTAACTCCAGCGAGTAAGGAATCATCAGCCGTTCGGCTTTGACAACCCAGGCTGTGAGGATGGAAAGTTTTTCTTCAATTGAGACTTCCGGCATCAGATACCAGTTCAGCTCGCAAGCTTCCTGCTGCGGTGATTCATATTCACGGGTGAACAGTTTGTCGTGTCGTGCACTGGCGCGCCAGGCAATGCTTTTCAGCGCGTCTCCGGGGCGATATTTGCGCAATCCATGAAAGTGTTCACCTTCGCCCACCCGAGACGTTCCTTCTTCGCCCCGCCCACTCCTTGGCAACGGAGGTGGATGAGCACTGGGACGCGGATAAATCAGGCAACTTACCTTGGGTATGATGACTGACCACGCACGAAACATTCCTAAGGGAAAACGGTTCTCGATGTTGAATGGCGTCATCTCCAGCCAGCCCCTTCGAGTACTGGGCTGTTTCAATGTCAATACAGCCGTCTCATTGGCTTCGATGTCACAGCTATCTCTGCCGGTCTCACTGCGCAGCTGCAAGGCATAACGGTGCTTGGCTTCGGGATTGCTGAGGTAAACCCGAAACAGTGACACATCACCCGCAAAGACCGGTTCCGCGCGTATGGCACTCAATTCCATTCCAACCAAATTGCGATATGCCAGCAAGGTCGTGAGCTGGGCAATCGCCGCCAGAAGAAAACCGATCAACAGGGCCATGTTGTTATTGAAATTCAAACCACCAATCACGGTGGTTGCCAGCAGTATGCCAAACCACACTCCAAACACCGTCGGCATTACATAGATGTGCCGATATTCCAGCTTGAAGGGTAATTCAGGGGATCCGCGGCGCTGACGGACACGTTCCAGAATCCAGCGGTTGAAGCGCGGTCCTGGTCGTAAGCTGGTTGCCGTCAGGGCGGGTGAGGGCATCTCGTTGATACAGTCTGGCTGGCCTCAGGGAATCGGCAATTGCAGCAACATAGCTGCAATTTGATCATCGGAAGCGGTGCTGAAGCCGGAAGTGGCATTCAGTCGGTGACGAGCCAGCCAGGGAAATATGGATTTGATGTCTTCGGGAATCACGTAAGCACGATTCTCCATGAAGGCAAATGCGCGACTGGCGTTGAGTAAGCCCAGACCTGCGCGAGGGGATAAGCCGCTTTCAAACCACTGATCATTGCGTGTCTCCGCAAGCAAAGCCAGTATGTAGTCCAAAAGGTCTTCACTGACATGCACTGCAGCACAGTCCGCATGCAAATCGATGATGTCTGCCGGGCTCAAAATGGCTTTGACCTTACGCAATAAGCCAGCACGCGTGGGTGAGGTGAGCAATTCCCTTTCTGCGTCTGGTGAGGGATAACCCAGACTGATACTCAGCAGGAAACGATCGAGCTGAGAATCGGGGAGGGGAAAGGTTCCGATCAGGTCTAAAGGGTTCTGTGTTGCTATTACAAAAAACGGCTGGGGCAAAGCATGTGTCTGGTTTTCAATCGTTACCTGTCCTTCAGCCATTCCTTCCAACAAGGCGCTTTGGGTTTTTGGGGTGGCTCGATTGATTTCGTCAGCCAACAGAATCTGGCAAAAAATCGGACCTGGGTGAAATTCGAAAATGTCCTTTTCGCGTTTGTAGATCGAAACACCCAGTATGTCCGCCGGTAGCAGATCACTGGTGAACTGCACGCGTTGGTAATTAGAGCCCATCACGGCAGCGAGGGCCTGCGCCAAGGTGGTTTTGCCGACCCCCGGTATGTCTTCAATCATCAGGTGACCGCCAGCAAGCAGACAGCTGAATGCCAATCGGACCTGGGTCTGCTTGCCAAGCAGTACTCGATTGACTTCCTGCTCAGCGAGGGCCAGCTTTTCTCGCCGTGATTCGGTTGAGCTGGCGACCCTATCTGGGTCCTTCTCCATAAGTGCTTGGTTCACGAATTTCCCTTTATTTCTGAAGATCGTCGCCTGAATACATGGCTTAGCTTGCTGCCTGAATTCCTTTGGGCGGGCGATTGCCCCATTTCAGTGCCCGAGTATAGCAAAATAAATCTTCGTTACAGCCACTTGGCGCAACGGTATATGAAGGCGACCTGCTACTCAATTTGAGATAAATGTATAGTTGCTGTATGGCTCAAATCGAAGTTACAGAACGCCCCCCCGGAAGTAACCTCACAGCTCTGGTTTTGCCTGGCGGGGGTGCACGCAGTGCCTACCAGGTGGGTGTACTCAAAGCCATCAGCGAAATTCGCCAAGGCAAATGCAATCCCTTCCCGCTGATGTGCGGGGTTTCTGCTGGCGCGATCAACGCTACTGCCTTGGCAAGCCACGCGCACGAGTTCGATCTCGGTGTCAGCCGTCTGGAAAAGTTTTGGGCCAGTATGTCCTGCGACCGAATTTATCGTACCGATGGCTGGACAGTATTACGCAACGGCCTGCGCTGGATGTTCTCGCTGGCCTTGGGTGGCAGGCTGGTGGACAACCCCGCATCCTTGCTGGATAACCAGCCTTTGCGCGAGTTCCTGCAAGCCAGTGTTCAATTTGCGGGAATCCAGACCGCAATAGAAGCAGGCTGTCTACGCGCCCTTGCAATTACGGCGTCAGGCTACCGATCGGCGTCCGCTGTGAGTTTTTTCCAGGGTGAAAGTCATCTCCCGGCATGGCATTCGCCAAGAAGAGAAGGGCGACCTGCGCGAATTACTGCCGAACACCTGTTGGCATCATCCGCATTGCCATTGATTTTTCCCGCCGAGAAAATCGCTACCGAATATTTCGGTGATGGTGGAATGCGCATGCTTACGCCACTGAGTCCGGCTATCAATCTCGGAGCGACTAAGGTTTTGGTCATTGGCACACGTGATGAGCACCCCGACCCGACACCTCAGGAGGATATGCCATACCCATCGCTGGGCGAAATTGGTGGCTACATGCTGGATTGCATCTTCATGGACACACTGACCGCCGATT
>JBGTHE010000091.1:0-7117 GCA_041746335.1 Lysobacterales bacterium
GGAAGGCTGCCACAGACGGTCAGAACGGCGCTCCACCAATCTGCCCGTCAGCATCATGGCCGGAATTTGTAGGGGGCCGGAACGCTCTGGGAATACTGCGTAATGACGCTCCAGTACCCGGTAGCGCTGGTCACCCCGTTCGGCCTGGAATGGCACCTCATCCAGCAAGCGGACCGCCGCATTGGCGGGTTCCGGCGGAGTGATGGCTGCTTCGGTCAGATTGGCCAGGTAAAACACCCGGACAGTTAGGCGTAACTGAGCATGTACGTAATGAGGTCCCTGCTTTGGATCTATTTCCAGTTCGATAAAGACGGGCGGCATCTCGCCGTCCGGTAAAACGGGTGCTGCATCCACGACTACCCTCATGGCCTGGGTGGAATGCTGGCCGAAATTCAGTGGTGGAATCGATAGCTCGCCTTCGCGCTTGGGCTCCAGAGTAATCAACAAGCGCATCACGGCAGATTGCCGGCCATTGACGATGGACATCTGGGTTTCGCTGCGACGGTCCAGCAGCACAAAATCTTCCAGCAGCGTATCGAGGGCAGGGTCAAGGTTCTGCTGCGGATCATTGGTCTGGATCACCAGCGTCACCGTTTCACCCAGCACAATGCGATCCCGATCCAGGTTGGCGATGACATCGGCCTGCAATGCTGCCGTCCAGAGCATCAGCAGCAATACGGACAGGACCAGAGTTGGACCGGCTGACTGGAATTCAGGATTGCGCATCATGGGCCTGTTAACGCTATTTGAATCATCGCTGCCGGAGGTCATTTTTTCACCTGGCAAGGCGGAAGGAGAGAAGTATAGTGAATCTATATGAGCGACTGACAACGCAGCCAGGGGGAAAAATGGCCCCGGCCCTGCGGGTTGCGCCTGAAAAAGCCCCACTCTGCGTTACTCGTCGCTTATTTGATGGTACCAAACTACGCTCCTCGTGCCTTTTTTGGGGCTTTTTCAGGCACAACAGCGACGATCCAAATAGCGTTAACAGGCCCATGGCTACCATGTATCGGATTCACTCTGGGGTTCGCCGCGGCGTTGGTGTTCGTAAAGGAATTTCCGGCGTAGCAGTCCACCGGGATCATCCGGAATTCGCCGCAGCCACTGTTCCATGGCTTGCGCATCTTCTTCGGTCCAGGCCTGGGTGTAATCAGTCTCTTCCTGTTCGCCGGGCTCGCCTTCACCGGGTTCAGCTTCCTGCTCGCCCTCCTGGGGCTCGCCCTCCTGACCTTCCTCGCCGCTCTCACCCTGCTGCGATTCGCTCTCGGATTGCTGATCGCTCTGCTCACCCTCGCCCGACTCGCCTTCCTCCCCTTCCTGTTCTTCCTGCTGCTGTTGTTCTTGCATCTGTTGCAGCAGGTCGCGGTTGAAGCGGGCATCTTCCATGTCCGGCTCCAGCTCAAGCGCTCGGTCATAGGCCGCTATCGCTGATTCCAGTTCGCCCATTTGAGCCAGGGCATTGCCGCGGTTGTAATGGGCCGATGCAGCGTCGTCTTTCATCCAGGACGACAGGGCATTACTGTAACCACCGGAGCGATACCAGGCTTCACCTGACAGGCTGGGGTCTTTGGCCAAAGCCGCAGCGCGATTACTGTCACCCTGCTGCAAAGCTTCCCAGGCTTGTTGATCGTGTCGCTGCCAGAGATCATCCCACCAGCCAGCCTCAGCCGAGGGAGAAATCAGGCCGGTGCTGAGAAACAGCAGCGGCATGAAAAACAATACGCCTCGACGAAAGCCCAACGCGGCCAGTGGCAGCAGAAACAACAGAATAAAGGGACCGGCATCTTTCCAGCGCTGGTCCAGCTGATCTTCGCGACGCTGAAATTCTCCGCCTTCCAGGCTCATCCATGGCGTGGCGTCGGGTTCCGCGGCGCTGATCTGCGAAAGGCGCCCGCCGCCGGCCTCTGTCACTCTTTGCAAAGCGGCTTCATCCAGCCGTGCAATCACCACGTTGCCCGAACGGTCAGTGATAAAACCGGTGCCGCTGGGGATGGGTGCGCCTTCCGATGTGCCAACACCCAACACTGAAATCACGATGCCACGATCTGCCAATTCACGCGCTTTGGCTTCCGCTCTGGAATCCGTGGAATCAGTGACCAGCAAAATTTCCCCGCGCTCAAATCCCGCACGCTCCAGCAATTCAGCGGCCAGGGTCAGTGCCTTGTCGGCACGGCTGCCGGTCACCGGCATGACATCCGGACCCAGGGCCGGCAACAAGCTGGCGATGGTGTTGGTGTCATTGGTCAGCGGGGATACCACGTAGGCATCACCGGCATAAGCCACCAGGCCGGTCTGGCCTTCCTCGGCCTGCTTCAACAGATCAGCAATGCCGAAGCGGGCGCGGGCGAGACGGTTGGGACGCAAATCCTCTGCCAGCATGGAACGGGACAGGTCGAGAGCAATCACCCGCGCATCGCGTGCCGCCAGGGAGCTTTCCGGCAGCTGTTGCCAACTGGGGCCGGACAGAGCCAGGGCTGCAATGGCGATGGCCAGACCTGCCAGTATGCTGCCCATGTTTGATGAACGCCCCGCGCCGCCCTGGCTGACGCTCAACCAGCGCAGCAAATGAGGATCGCAGACTTTTTCCCAATCCCCCGCGGGTCGGCGTAACCGCTTCCACCACCACGGCAACAGGATGGCCAGGGGCAAAGCCAGCAACCAGGCAGGGCGGATGAAGTGCATCAGCGCGGTTTCGCTCATGCGTACACCCGGCGCATGCCGCCAAACGGACGAATCAGAACTAAAGCAATCACCATGGCCAGCAGGAAAGCCAGTGACAATGGCCAATAAAACCACTCATCTATCGGACGTATCGATTCCTGATCACTTTCAACCGGCTCGAGTTCATCGAGACGCTCATAAATTTCCGCCAGCGCCTGCGCATCTCGGGCCCGAAAGTAAGCGCCACCGGTGCGTTCCGCAATCGCGCGCAGTGTGTTTTCATCCAGATCGGCAGAAGGGTTAACAGTACGCGTACCGAAAAAGTCCTGCACCATCATCTCATCGGCACCCACACCCACGGTGTAGATGGTCAGGTTCTCGCGCGCCGCAAATTCGGCAGCCTGCAGAGGTTGGACTTCACCCGATGTGTTGGCGCCGTCGGTGAGCAGGATCAGCACCCGCTCAGCGGACGCATCTTCGCGCAGGCGCTTGACTGACAAGCCGATGGCATCACCGATGGCGGTTTCCCGTCCGGCCAAACCAATCTCCGCCTCCAGCAATAACTGCGCCGTCGTTTCCGTATCAAAAGTCAGTGGCGTCTGCTGATAGGCACGGCTGCCGAACAACACCAATCCCACACGATCACCTTTGCGTCGCTGGATGAATTCACCGGCAACTTGCTTGACCACAGTCAGGCGATTCACGGACATATTGTTCAGCACCATGTCCTGTGTATCCATGCTGCCGGAAATATCCACCGCCAATAGCAGGTCCCGGCCGGTGACGGGAAGTTGCTGAACCTCACCCACCCACTGTGGCCTGGTGGCCGCAGCGAGCAATAACAGCCAGATGACGGCGGCGAACATCGCGAGCAAAGGTTGACGCAACTCACTGGAGCCACTTCCGGCCATCAACCCATACCACGGCACTTTGAGCGCCTGTAAACCGCTTTGAGGCGCCGACTTCAACCAGGCACGCAACAACCAGGGGGCTGGCAACAGCAGCGCCAGCCAGGGCCAGGCCAAATTGAATCCGGAAACGGTATCCGCTTCAGCCATAACGCTTCACCCACTCTTTGGCCAGGGCATGTAAAGCGGCGGCATCGAATTCGGGATGCGGCTGGTAAGGCCCACTCTCGAGAGCGGCAAGGCTGTTCGCTGCCGCTCCGTCGGGCAGTAAAGAGCGCAGAAAATCCACCCAGGCCGAGCCCTGCAAACGTGCGCTGGCGGTGTCGGGAAATGCCCGTATGGCTACCACGCGGAAAAATCGATTGAGCTGCGACAGGTAGTCACTGCTCGGTTCAGTCGGATCGTACTGGCTTTGAATGTAGTCGAGGGCTACCAGCAATTTGGCCCGCCTGCGCCGAATGGCCCAGCGTTTGGCAAGCAGGCGCAAGACCAGCAAAAGCCCGGCCAGCAGAATTGCCGCCAGCAACCACCAGCCAGGTGCGGGGGGCCACCAGCCTGGCTCCGAGGCAGCCTGGATATCGCGCAACTGTTGCAGTAATTCGGGGCTGACTTCGTTCAAAACTGCAATCTCAACACAACCATCTCAACGGGGCTTGCCCACCAGCACACGCAACTCGCGACCCAGCATTTCAACCGGATCATCGTCGGTGCGTAACACCATCCAGCCGCACTGGTGTTTATGGAACATGCGACGGGGTTCTTCCGAATGCTGCAGGCTGATCTGTTCAAAGCGCTTGCGATCAGCCTGTTGCTGAGTATTCATGATGCTGGAAGCGTGGCCATCGCTGATCGGATACGCCCCTTCGGGTAGCGCGTACTCGGCCGCATCGAGCACTTGGCAGCCGATTACATCGTTGTGCTGGCGCAATCGCGATATGTGCCGGTTGCAGTCATCATCCAGGCTGAAAAAATCACTGAGTACGATGATCAGGCTGCCGGGCCGCACCGCGTGACGCACTCGCTCCAGCGCCACCGACAAACCTTCCGTTTTGCCATTGGCCTGCTCCGGCTGCAGCCAGTCGACCAAGCTCTGAATCAGCCGCATCGCGCCACGCCGCCCTCCACTGGGGCGCAATTCACGATGTTTACCGGGCGCGAACAGGAATCCACCCACGCGATCGCCGCGGCGCACAGCAGACCAGGCAATGGCAGCAGCCATCTGCCCTGCAGCGACCGACTTGAGGCGACGTCGAGTTCCAAAATACAGGCTGGGGCTGGCATCGATCACCACCAACACCGGACGCTCTCGTTCTTCCTGGAACACCTTGGAGTGGGCTCGACCGGTGCGTGCGGTGACACGCCAATCCATGTTGCGGATGTCATCGCCGGGCTGGTAGTTACGTGATTCCAGGAAATCTACACCTCGGCCTCGAAAGCGCGAACGGTAGGCACCGGCCAGCGCTGATGCCGCGGCCTGGCGCATGGGTAAACGCAGTGAATGGCAGCGCGGCCGCAAGGCGATCAGTTCAGCTGCGGTGAGGTGTATGCCATCACCATTGACTCGGGCACTGTCCCTGGCGCTGTCTCTGGAACTGTCTCTGGCACTGTCTCTGGAAGCTGGCGGGTGAATCACGGCACCGGAACCCGATCCAGCAGGCGATCGACCAGTTGATCGACGGTAACGCCATCGGCTTCGGCTTCATAAGACAGTAGGACGCGGTGACGCATCACATCGTGGATCACTGCATGAACATCATCGGGCGAGACAAAATCACGATTATCCAGCCAGGCACGGGCGCGCGCGCAACGGTCGAGGCCAATGGTTGCGCGCGGGCTGGCACCGTAACTGACCAGCTTGGCCATTTGCGGATCCCAGCGACCCGGATCACGGGTAGCCAATACCAGCTGCACGATGTATTCCTCGAGCGCGGGTGCCAGGTAAAGATCCAGCACACCGTTCTGGGCTGTAAATACCTGCTGCTGGGTGACCAGTACCGGCGCGGATTTCTGCTTGACCAGTTCATCCCGAGCCTGTTGGCGGGCCAGATGCAGAATCTTCTGCTCCGCCTGGGCATCGGGGTAAGTGATAGACACATGCATCAGGAACCGATCCAGCTGCGCTTCCGGCAATGGGTAAGTGCCTTCCTGCTCGATTGGGTTTTGGGTGGCCATAACGAGGAACAGCTGCGGCAAACGGTAGGTAACGCGCCCCACGGTTACCTGGTGCTCACCCATGGCTTCCAGCAATGCCGATTGCACTTTGGCTGGCGCACGGTTGACTTCGTCCGCCAGGATGAGGTTATGAAAAATCGGCCCTTGCTGGAAACTGAAAGTCCCTTCCTGAGGGCGATAAATTTCCGTACCGGTAAGGTCAGCGGGTAACAGATCCGGGGTGAACTGTATGCGGTGGAAATCACCCTCAATGCGATCAGCGATCACCTTGATGGCGGTAGTTTTGGCCAGACCTGGTGCACCTTCCACCAACAAATGTCCGTTGCTCAACAAGGCAATCAACAGGCGTTCCATCAGGCGCGTTTGGCCGATGATCAATTCGTTAGCGGCCTTGCTCAGGTTTATGAATGCGGCGTGCGCATCCTGCTGAGCGGGGTCTTGCAGATGGCTGTTTCCTGCGGCCGGATTAACTGCTTTTTCCGAATGCTCCATAAAATCCTCTGGGGGCATGTCTCTAAGTGAACGCGGAGTATACCGATTCAGGGTCGACAGGCCAGTCCTGGTTCAAGCGAAAGCTCAAATCAGGCGAGTCCTTAAGCCTGTAGTTCAACCGCGTACAATGTCACTGATAAGGTGCTGGAGCGCGTGTGTCAAAGGTCATGAGTGGTCGTCATTGGAGAATAATTTTATTTTGAAAGCTTCGCATTTGTCGCGAAAAAATTCCGAATAAACTGAGTTTGTTTTTGCTGCTTGCAATCTTCGTGGATTTTAGTACGATAGACTTCGTATATTGCACTGAACCCCACATCGGAGATTTTCCACATGAATATTAAACTGATCGCTGGGCTGTCGACATTGCTTATCGGCGTAACAGCCTGCACCACCACTCCGGCACCATCTGGCGCTACCGACGTTACCACTCTCACTAACGTGCAACGCTACCAGGCAAGTGTGAACTCTCAGGCTGCGGCCAAGAACGTAGATGTGCATTGGGTAAATCCACCCGATGAAGAAGATTTGAAGAAATACACCGAGAATAAGACGACTAGTGGGCAGGCCGAACTTGATTGATGCGTAAACTGGACGGAAAAATCCGGCCTTCTCAAAAACAGATATTTTTTGTACAGGCTGGACGCGAGCACTGCGGAAAGCGGAGTGTGCCGGTAGTACAATGAGTATTTGAGCAGGGCGAGAATAATGCCGGGGCGAGTAAAGATCATCTTTGAATTACATTTCTTGCGGGTCAACGTCCACTACCCACCTTACCTTCCGCCCACCGCGCAACTGCATCAATTCTTCCATCCAGCCGTCCAATTGTCGGTGCAGTTCAGCCCGGCTGTCTGCCTGCGCCAGTAAATACATGCGATAACGGCCCG
>JBGTHE010000092.1:0-3547 GCA_041746335.1 Lysobacterales bacterium
TGCGCACGATTGGCTGCCGGGTCTTTCCAGCTCAGTTGGGCCTGCACCATCAAAACCTGCAAACGGGAATCCCGGCTCATATTCACCACCTTCCTGCCACCTTTCAACTTGTGTGTTCTGGGCGCAAATGCGGAAACAAGAGTACATCGCGAATCGATGGTGAGTCGGTATAAATCATCACCAGCCTGTCGATACCGATACCTTCACCCGCGGTGGGCGGCATGCCGTACTCCAGCGCGCGTATATAATCCGCGTCGTAATGCATGGCTTCCAGATCACCGGCATCCATGCTTTCCACCTGCAAGTGAAAACGCTCGGCCTGGTCTTCCGGATCGTTCAGCTCGGAAAATCCATTAGCAATTTCGCGGCCACCAATGAACAACTCGAACCGATCAGTGATCAGCGGGTTCTTATCATTGCGACGCGACAAGGGCGACACTTCTGTTGGATAGGAGGTGATGAATACCGGATCTTGCAGATGGTGCTCTGCCACGGCGTCGAACAGCTCCATCAGAAGGCGTCCTGGGCCCCAGGATTTCTCCATGTGAATGTTGCGGGCTTTGCAGGCTGCACGCAAAACGGTTTCATCAAAAAGATCGGCCTCTTTAAGGTCCTCAGCGTAACGACGCACAGCCGTTTCTACCGGCAGGCGTTCATAGGGCCCGGCGAAATTGATTTCCTGGCTCTGGTAGATGAGGCTGGATGCACCACCCGTAACGTGTTGTGTCAGGCCGTGCAGCAGAGCTTCGGTCAGATCCATCAGGTCTTCGTAATCGGCGTAGGCCCAGTAGAATTCCATCATGGTGAATTCCGGGTTGTGCCGGGTGGAAACGCCTTCATTGCGGAAGTTGCGGTTGATCTCATAAACGCGATCCAGACCACCCACGATCAGACGCTTGAGATAAAGCTCGGGCGCGATGCGCAGGTACATTTGCAAATCGAGCGCATTATGGTGGGTGACAAAAGGCCGCGCTGCTGCACCGCCCGGAATGGGATGCATCATGGGTGTTTCGACTTCCAGGAATCCCCGCCCGGGCGCTTCCATGAATGCGCGAATGTAACTGATGATGGATGAGCGCATGCGGAATACTGCACGGGATTCCTGATTCATGATCAGGTCCACGTAGCGTTGGCGGTAACGCTGCTCGGTGTCGGTCAGGCCATGCCACTTTTCCGGCAAGGGGCGCAAAGCTTTGGCCAGCAGGCGCAGCTCATCCGGCTTGATGGATAACTCGCCTTTTTGAGTACGGAAGATACGACCAGTGCCCGCAATGATGTCACCCACGTCCCAGTGCTTGAATTCCTGATAAACGCCTTCCGCTAGATGATCGCGCTGGATCACCAGCTGGATATCGCCATCGCCATCCTGCAGACGCACAAAGGCTATTTTTCCCATCACGCGTTTGGCCATCATTCGCCCCGCGATGGCGAACGGTTCCTCAACTTTTTCCAGATCTTCAACCGTTACAGCTTCGAAACGTGCAGCCAATTCACCGGCACTGTGGGTGCGCACGAAATCGTTGGGAAAGGCTTCACCGTGCCCACGCAATTCCGAGAGTTTGCGCCGCCGCTCCGCAATCAGTTTGTTTTCATCCTGCTCGGGTTGCGGGCTGGTGTGGTCGGTGTTGGTGTCACTCATGGCGAATCAATTCCTGCTGTCTCATAAATTTATAGGCCGTGCTTCAGGGAAGCTTCAATAAACGGATCCAGGTCACCATCGAGTACGGCCTGGGTATTGCCGGTTTCCTCCAGGGTACGCAAATCCTTGATGCGGGATTGATCCAGAACGTAAGAGCGAATCTGGCTGCCCCAGCCGATATCGGACTTGCTGTCCTCCAGTGCCTGGTTGGCTTCATTGCGCTTTTGCAGCTCCAACTCGTAGAGTTTCGCTCGTATCTGCTTCATGGCCTGATCTTTGTTTTTGTGTTGCGAACGCTCATTCTGGCATTGCACGACAGTGTTGGTGGGAAGATGCGTGATGCGAACGGCGGAATCGGTGGTGTTGACGTGCTGGCCACCCGCACCGGAGGATCGATAGATATCAATGCGCAGATCTGCGGGATTGATGTCGATCTCAATCGTGTCGTCGATTTCCGGGGAAACAAACACGGCTGCAAAAGAGGTGTGACGGCGATTACCGGAATCAAAGGGTGACTTGCGCACCAGCCGGTGTACACCGGTTTCAGTCCGGCTCCAGCCATAGGCGTAGTCGCCTTTGATATGGATGGTGGCGCTTTTGATACCGGCCACATCGCCCGATGAAACTTCGATCAAATCAGTTTCCCAACCTTTGCGTTCCGCCCAGCGCAGATACATGCGCAGAAGCATTTCTGCCCAATCCTGCGCTTCGGTGCCGCCCGAGCCAGATTGGATATCAAGGTAACAGGGATTGGCGTCCATTTCGCCGGAGAACATGCGTTCAAATTCGAGTTGTGCAACTTCCGCTTCAAATTGTTCGAGATCTGCTGCAACCGATGCCAGCACTTCTTCATCATTTTCTTCTTTGGCCAGTTGCAGCATCTCGGCCGCGTCGTTCAATCCGTGCAGCATTTTCTCCAGGGTCGAAACGATATCATCCAGACGTGACCGCTCACGGCCCAATGACTGCGCTAGTTCGGGATCATCCCAGACTTTCGGATTTTCCAGTTCACGGTTGACTTCTTCGAGGCGGTCGCGCTTGCCAGCGTAGTCAAAGATACCCCCTGAGCCCTTCTGAACGGCTCTGCAGGTCTTCGATCTGATAAAGATATTGGTTGGTTTCCACGAAATTCACCGGCCTCAGCGGGTGCCCTGACAGGCCCCATAGCAGACATTTAAACAAAGCCCGGCATTTTACACCATAGATCCTGGAGTGTTTGGCCGGGAGATTGACGCTTCTTCGCAATTGCTGCAGGACCCAATTCGGCTTTTCTGATTCAGCTTGCCCATTTCGGCTTTATGACAGCAACGTTGAACAAGACAGATTTGGGCATGAGGCGTTATCATGTTAACTGCTATTCACCAGGCCCAATCCGGATTTACGCACCACAGTGAATTGCAGCTGGGATTGCAGCTGGTTGGCCATGGCCTTGCTGACAGCAGTGCCCGTTGTCAATCGAATGCGCTGCGGCTGCGAATTCCCGGCTAAATCAACCGAGGTAATAATGTGACTGAATCGACATCCTTTCGGGCGGAGGTTCGCAACTGGCTGGAACAGAACTGTCCCCAGGCAATGCGCGCACCCATGGAATCAGAAGCCGACGTTTGTTGGGGCGGCCGAGATGTGGTGTTCCAGAGTGAGGCACAGGAACAGTGGCTGCGCAACATGGCCGACAAGGGCTGGACTGCGCCCACCTGGCCGGTCGAATACGGCGGTGGCGGACTTGACCGCTCAGAGGCCAGGATATTGCAGGAAGAAATGCAGCGCCTGAAAGCACGCATCCCTCTCTACAGCTTTGGCATTTCCATGATAGGCCCCGCAATACTCAAGTACGGAAGCGAGGAATTGAAGCGGCAACATCTGCCACCCATCGTTCGCGGTGAAATTCGTTGGGCCCAGGGTTACAGC
>JBGTHE010000093.1:0-5088 GCA_041746335.1 Lysobacterales bacterium
CGTTCACGTACTCGTAAACGCCATCGGACAACAACACAAGGATGTCGCCGGGCTCGAGCTGCAGCTGCGTCGGCGCTCCGAAATCGTCCATTTCCATAATCCCGACCGGGAAATGGGTCGGCTCTCGCCATTCGCAACGACGACCGGCCGCATGGAACAGCAGGAGCGGACCCTGTCCGCCGGAAAAGTAGTCCAGGACATGCGTAGCAGGGTTAAGGAAACCCATAAACGCCGTGATGAATCGGTCATCTGGCAAATCTTCGGCCAATTGGTTGTTGACATGTCGGTATGCGTCCGTAAGGCTGGCGCCACAACGAAAAGCAACGCGGAGCATGGCCTGCATCTGAGTTGCCGACAGCGCCGGACCGAAGCCGTGGCCAGTGGCGTCTCCCAGCAGCACGAATAGCTGTCCGCCAATTACAACCAGGTCATAGAGGTCGCCACCGGCCCGATCGGCCGGAAGGAACTCCCCGAACAGCTCATAACCCGGCAGCTCAGGCATGGTGTCGGGCAGCGTGCCCATCTGCATCTCGCGCGCCAGTGAGACTTCCTCGTCCAGGCGCTCCTTGAGGCGCAGCGCTTCGGTCAGCTGGGTGCGTTGCAGCGCTGCAGCGCATTGCGCGGCGAGAGCAATCGCCAACAGTTCGTCGTCACGGTCGAACACGCCGCCGTGCTTGTTCAGCAGCTGCATGACGCCGACCGGTTCGCCGCTGCGGCCGAGCAGCGGGATGCTGATGATGGAGCGTGTCCGGTAGCCGGTCGCGCGGTCGATGGTGTCCCGAAAACGGGGGTCGGCGTAGGCGTCGGGCACGTTGATAACCACCCGCTTCTCAAGGCATTCGCCGACCAGGCCGCGTCCGGCGGGAACGCGCGCCGGCGGTGCGTCGGCCGGCACTTTCAACACCAGTTCGCTCGACTCAGATTCGTACAGCCACAAGCTGCCGCGATCAGCCAGCAGCACTTCTTTGCCGGCCTCGACGACCTCGCCGAGCAGTTGCATCAGGTCGAAAGACTCCGCCAGCTTCTGGCTGACTTCCAGAATCCGCAGCAAAGAATCCCGAGAGAGTTCCTCAGCATGCCGCACGTCGTTCATCTTAGCTCCCACCACCGCCCCAGGCCCTAATTTATCAGAGACGCCGGCAACTGGGGCCAGCGCTTCAGGAGCCGTACGGATTGCTTTGTCCTCCCCTTCCGACCACCCGCCCGTTGAAGGCGACCGCACCGACCCATGTTCCAGCTGCAGCGAGTGATCCCTGCTACTGCGGCAGCGCGGGTGCTTCAAGCCTGGCGGCAACCGGGCCTAACCGCGCGAGCGGACGCAGGGCATTTATGTGGTGAGGAGATTTCCAGACTAACGACTTGCAGCGACTGGCAGCTCAGATAATTCGATGGCAGGCCGCGGAGCCCACGGCCGTGCACGGCCTCGACGACCCAGCACCGTTACGTGGTCGCTAGCTGGACCGCGTACCGGGGCGAGACAAAGGTAAGGATTCTTACCCAGGCGGGTTCAGCGTGCGCCAGCCTTCCCCGTTGCCGGTTGACGTTCCAGCATGGTCCTCAGATCGGCCATTGTGCCCACCCGGGGGCTGTGCTCGCCGACGATACGCTCGACGTCGAGTCCGAGACGGGCAATCGCCTCAGCAAACGCGCGGGTCGACTCGACCGCGGGCGGCATCGGGCCGTTCCGAGGTTGCGGGAAGTGGTCGCCCTCGAACAGGATTTTCTCGTCCGGCAGGTAGGCGACCAGCAGGTGTTCCGCGTGCGGCGTCGGGCCGATGTCGTACAGCTCGATCGTGCGTCCGCCGGCTTCCAGCGTCATTCTGTCATCGACGAACTCCAGCCGGGCGTTCTCGTCGCCGGCGGCCTTGCGAACGACCTTTTCGTTTTCCCGGAACGTGACGATAACCGCCCCTTCCTGTGCATAATCGGCGGCTGCTGGCACGTGGTCGCTGTGATGGTGCGTCAGGATGCCGTGGCGGACAGGTTTGTCGCCGACGTGCTTGCGCACCTCGGCTATGCGGTCGCGGGCGCCCTGCGTCCCTCCGATCGCGACGATGTGATCCCCCGCCTCAATCAGCAGCCCATAGGAGCCGTTGCCTCCAACCAGGAACACGCCCTCGTCGATCTCCTGCAGGTTAAAGTCGTCCGGCGTCACCGGCGGGATGCGGGCCAGACCTTCGGCGAGTTCGAGGTGCTCGGCGATGGGCACGTTGACCTTCGTCAGCGTGGCGACACCATCGATATTAGCGTCGCCGTTCAGTATCAGACGGAAGTTGCGGTTGAACGGGATACCGTCGATGGTCTCATAGTCCTCAAAGCGATACTCGACCTGGCCAAACGGCGGCAACACCCGCTCCATGCCTGTCAGCAGGTGCGTCTCCTGGTCGAAGTAAAGGCTGAGTCCCGGGCCAACGGCCATAACCAAAGTGACAACATCGTGCAGCCGCCCATCAAACTCGGTCTCGCCGAGCCAGTGCGACTGCTGGCGGCGCGCCTGTAGCTGCTTCATCAGCAGTGCCGGGGTGACGCGCACCAGCGGGCCGGAAGCAGTGTCCAGATCAGGCTTCTCGATCGGGGCAGCCGTGCCGCCGCGGTAGTCGATCTGCCAGGCGCCGGCACCGTCCTCAGCACCATCGATGATGGTTCCGTTATCGAATTCGAAGCCGCCACCGTTACCGCTCGCACGATTCACGTAAGCTCCGCGCTCGAGGTCGATTGCATTGAAAGCGACCGTCGTGCCCTTGTCCCAAGGTGGCTCGGGCGAGCGGCTCTGGTCGACCTGGTAATTGGTGTAGCGGCTTTCCTGCACCAGTGTCTTGAGATTCGACAGCCGCTCCGCACCGCCGTGCGCCTCGAGCGCGGCGTCGATGACCTCGTTGGCCTTGTTCACCGATTTCAGTGGCAAAGTGTCTTCGGCGAACGACGCCGACGCCGACAGCACGAGGAGCAACGCGGTCACAGGCTTGATTGGGTTCATGACAGTATCCTGGGTCAGTGGGGCAATCCCCGGTGAACCCAGTCTGGCACCGCGGAAGCGGTGCCTCAGCCCAATTCCGACGAAACGTTTCGTTGGCGAGATGAAAACGCGCGATCCAAGTGCATCCTGCACAAAAGGCCGCTCTTACTGGGAGGCATCTGTTGTTGCAACACTCACCGGGGGCAACACCTTAGGGCTGAGTTGGCGATAGTCAAGGCCGAGATACTGCAACATTGTAGCGGCCACCTGGCCCTGGTACAGGGTTTCAGGGGTTTTCACTTCGCCAATATTCGACGTAGCGGGACCTATCACAGCCAGCCAGATGTCAGCACTGCCAGGAATGCCGATATCGTGTTCAGCCCAGTCAGTGCCTTGCAAACCGCGGCCATGGTCAGTGGTGATGATCAGGGTGGTTTTATCCCGGTAAGCATCCATGGACTGCACGGTCTGCCAAAGCTCACCGATCAGGCCATCAACCAGGTGCAGATAATCCAGGTAACGATCGTAGCGATCAGCATGAGCCCAGTCATCCGAGTTCACCAAAGCGATCCACAACAAACGTGGCTGGTGTGTCAGCAAATAATTTTGCGCCATACGAAAGGTGAGCACATCATCACTGCCTTCAGACCACAAGCCCATCACCTCGCTTCGCAAGGCCGCGAGCTTATCCAGTTCCGGGGTACTGAAAGGCGCAGGAACTTTGTCAAATGTTCCCACCATCAGAAAGGCATCATCCTGGCTGGCGGCCGCTAGTGAATAGCCGGTCCAGGACCCGATCTGGGCTACCTGATGATAGTCCAGACCCAGCTGTTTTTTTGCCACTTCCATGGCGGTAGACCAGGGATATCGGCGCGCCTCGTTATCACTGACTTCTTTTGGGCCCCCGGTCATCATTTCCACATAGCCAGGGCTCGACCAGAGAACGGGATTCTGAACCTTGACGTGGTTGCCGTAGCTGGCGTTGCCAAACACCTGACCTTGGGGTGCCAACAAGTTCCAGAAATTCGGCATCAGTGCAGCACGGCGTTGTTCGGCCGTTGCACCGGGGTACCGTGCACGTACTTCGGCTATCTCGGAATACACCTGTTGTGCATCATGCACTGCGATGGTTTCATCCAGGCCGGTGAAAATTTCCTGAGTACGCACGCCATCAAGGGTAAGCAGGATGACATTGCGGGTCTTGAGTGGATCGGAAAATACGGGTTGTGTCAGCAAGAATAAAAGCATGCCGGTGTGCAGAATTACCTCTCTGCACGTACGCCAATTCATCGGACTGCTCCCACGAATCGAAATATCCCTTCCAATCGTTAATGGATTCCGGCTCGGAGGCCGGAATGACGATCAATGGAATGCTGGACTGTTAACTGATACCTCATTCCGTCACCCCGGACTTGATCCGGGGTCCACGTGAGTACAGTACCCACCAGACATCAGAACTCCCAGCTCACGTCGATACCGTAGGTCCGGGGCGGGGCATACAGCGCTACTTGACCTCCGAGGAATTCGATCACATTGGCGCGTACATCTTCATCGGTCAGGTTCCTGCCCCAGACAGAGACACTCCAGGGCTGACCCGGAGGCGCCAGGCTGATACGGCCGTCAAACAGACCGAACGCCGGCTCAAACTGCACACTGGTGTGCGCCCAGGGCATTTCATCCTGCCAGGTATAGTTGAGCCGGAACAACAATGAGTCTTCCCAGTTTCCGGCACCCGTGGTGAACTCGAATCCGGTATTAAACTGGAACTCAGGCGTACGCTGCAGCTGGTTGCCGGAAAAATCACCGGTGCTGATCACATAATCAATGTATTCGGTGTCTACCCAGGAACCGGATGCCCACACATAAAGGGCTTCTGTGGCAGCAACCTGCACTTCCAGCTCAGCACCTTTGATCTCAGCGTCCGAAGCGTTGGACACAATGTTGCAAAGGCACTGGTCATTGGTAAATTCCACCTGCAGATTCGCGTAATCCATGTAGAACAGAGCACCATTCAGGCGAATCCGGCTGTTCCAGAACTCCGATTTCAAACCAACCTCATAGTTGGTCACGTTTTCCGGTTCGTAGGCAATCGTCGCGCCCAGTGTATTGGGCGGAGTGTCCTGGAAGCCGCC
>JBGTHE010000094.1:0-9610 GCA_041746335.1 Lysobacterales bacterium
CATACGATCCACCGAGCTCATGATTTCTTCCTGGCTGGCAATCAGAATGGACTTTTCCAGTATTTCTCGTGGGTCCATATCCTGGGGATTCGACATCGCTTACGCTCCGATTGATAAATTATTGAGGTTTTCCAGACTTCGGCGCCACTGCTGCCACTCACCCGCGCCATTGGCGCTGGCTTCGGAGAGCTCCCGGCTATCCACTGTTGCCTTGCCATACAGGGTGGCAATGCGGGTGCTTGAATCTATCAGCGGCTGATCCAATGCGGGCAGCAAATCTTCCACATCCTCCGGTTTGCATACCAGTACCAGCTCGCAGCCGGCCGTCAGGCAGCGTTGCAAACGTTGCGCCAGATTGCCCACGCTGAAAGCCGCATGCATACCCAGATCATCCGACATGATCACGCCCCGATACTTCATCCGCTCCCGCAAAATATCCTGCAACCAGATACGGGAATAGCCGGCAGGTAATTCATCTACCGCAGGATAAACCACATGTGCAATCATCAGGGCATCAAGGCCGTATTGCAGTTGAATAAAGGCTTGCAGATCGCTGCTCTCTATGTCCTCAAATTCACGCCCATCCACCACATCGTCCACATGAGAATCAGCCAGAACTGAACCATGGCCCGGGAAATGTTTGCCGGTGGTCTTCATGCCTGCATCATGCATGCCCGCCAAGTAGTGGCTGCCGAGATCGCTCACTGCTTCCAGGCTGGCAGAGAAGGACCGGTCACCAATAACACAGCTGCCGCGATTCAGATCCAGCACCGGTGCAAAACTGAGATCAATGCCGAGGCTGAGCATTTCGCTGGCCATGACGCGACCATGCCGGTATGCATAATCGGCCGCCACAGATTGATCCTGTTCCCACAGATTGCCCAGGGTAGCCAGGGGTGGCAAAGCGGTAAAACCTTCGCGCAAACGCTGCACGCGGCCGCCTTCCTGATCTATGGCGACCAATAAGCGTGGCTCACGCAGAGCATGAATATCGGCCACCAGCTGCTGCATTTGACTGGCAGAAATAAAATTACGAGTGAACAGAACGACGCCACCCACGGCGGGATGAAGCAGGTGCTGACGGCTTCGCTCATCCAGGCGAGTGCCTGGTATGCCGATCATGATGGGACCTAGGATCATTTATTGACGGTTCGGCTGAACAAGGCAATCGATTCTACATGACCGGTTTGCGGAAACATGTCCATGATACCTGCCGATTCGAGCCTGAAACCGTATTCGTTTACCAGGATGCCGGCATCGCGGGCCAGACTGGCCGGATGGCAGGAAACATACAAAAGTTTTTCAGCAGCAGTGGCGGCAATCAGTGGCAGAACTTCCTGAGCTCCGGAGCGTGGCGGATCAATCAACACTTTACTGAAACGATGTTGCCACCAAGGGGCATTGTGTTGGTCTTCAACCAGATTGGCCGAATGAAATTCGACATTATCCAAACGGTTCCGCTGAGCATTGGCGCGGGCGCGAACCACCAGGCCCTGATCCCCTTCCACACCCACCACGTGACCAGCTGATCGTGCCAGCGGTAAGGTGAAATTCCCCATGCCGCAGAACAGGTCCAGCACACAATCTTCTGAACCGGGTTGTAGCATTTCCATGGCTCGCTGCAGCATCAGGCGATTCAGATCTGCATTGACCTGGGTAAAGTCGGAAGGACCAAATTCCAGTCGCAGATCAAACTCGGGCAAAGAGTACCCCAGCGCTATGCTTGCAGGTTCCAGTGCATAGATACTGTCGGGCCCTTTGGGCTGCAGCAGGATAGCCACGTTGTGATCGCGGGCGAACTGCCGCAACGCCTCGGTATCACTGTGCGACAGGGTTTCCATGGTTCGGAACACCAGCGCGCAAGTCTCATCGCCACAGGCTACCTCGATTTGGGGAATAGACTCACGGGCTTGCAGGCCGCCGATCAAAGCACGCAAATCGGGCAGAAGATCCGCTACCCGGGGATCCAGTACTCGGCAGGAATTCATCTCGGTAACAAAGCCAGAGGCGCGCTCACGAAAACCCACCAGAGCGCTTTCCTTCTTGTGCACCCAGCGAACGGACATGCGTGCCTTGCGGCGATAGTGCCATTCCGGACCCTGAAGCGGCGGCAATATTACCTGCGGACTGACATGACCAATGCGTTCCAGGTTCTGTAACAGGTGATCCTGCTTGGCAACCCGCTGGCCTTCACCGGACAGGTGCTGCAAAGCACAGCCCCCGCACATTCCGTAATGAACACAGGCGGGCTCCACTCGATCCAAAGCCGCCTGCGAAATGGATAGTGCAAATCCTTCGTCGTAACGACGCAAACGCTGGGTAATCTGTACTTGGGCTTGCTCACCCGGCAAGGCGCCATGCACAAACACCTTCTTGCCGTCCCAGCTGGCCACACCACGTCCGTCATGACTGAGGCCGGTAATGGCCAAATCCAGGGGTTCAGGCGGAAGCCTGGCTCTGCTGCGTCTGCCCAATTAATCTTGTCCTGTGCTGAATCTGCCTGTCTGCAGGCTTTTTTGAGGGTTGTGTCGGATTTGCCAAAGTCTGAGCGGCCCCTCAGGGCCGCTCAGGTTTACTTGGCTGTCTATTCTACGCGCTTGTTTGGCCGCTCATTTGGTATTCCAGGCACCACTTTCGTCCTGGTAACTCCAGCCTGGCCGGGCCTTTTCGGCCCATTCTTTGGCAAAAGTCTTTTGAATGTCGCCTTCCCATTCCGGATGCCCATTGGCCACAGCGATTTCGCGATAGACCGCAGCGCGATCCCGATTCTCATCGGCCACCACGCTTTCCAGATTACGCCGTTCATTCAGCGGTACCGCAGCGCGATCACGGATAACTACCAGACCATCATTGCCAAAACCAATGGCGCCAGCGTCGAACCAGGCATTCAGGCTGCTGCGCTGGCGCTCTGCCATGCGGCCCTTAATGGCATTGATCTGTGGAGTGTTGATATCGATTGAAGCCTGCTGCTGTGCATGCGCGCTGGGAATCAAGGCATCCAGCACACCGAAGCCAGCCATGACCAGCCAGTTCTGTTCCTGGTTTTGCAAAGGATCAAACAGACTGCTGTCTTTTTGAGGTTCTTGCGGTTCACCCAGCACCTCACCGACGAACTGTTCTGCCGCTCGTTCAGCAGCTGCCGCAGGAAAGTACACATTGATAGTGACGCAGGCAGCCAGCACCAGCATGCCGGTCAATGCCAGAAACAGCGTGACACGGTTGTGTGAGTGCGTGCGATGTTCCAATTGGGATAGTGACATTGAAGATTCCTCGGTTCCAGCGAAAATGAAGAGATTCGTCAGGTATGCCTGACGGCACTGTTGTTCATGATATCAGACCGCAGCCGCTGATAATGGTGCCCCTTTTAGTGGCCTGTCCCGAGAGTTTTAGCGGCAAAGTATCAAGCCTTCAGGGATCACCAATACGGATATCTTCACCGGCAGATGCGGCAGCCAGATTGGCCATCAGTTGCGGGAAATCCATTCGCCGGTTGAATACCTGGATCATGAGCTTGGGAATGCCGGAGCCTTCCATGATCAACACGCTTTCATCATTGTCCTCGAGGCCGCGTATGGAGCAAACATAGTTTTCCAATTTGCAGCCCATGCCAATGCGGCGGTATGAAAAATTGCTGAACATGCGCATGAGCGGCCCGGTGAGTGCTGCAGTTGCACCACCTCCACCAATACTGGTCAGGCTGTTCACCGCCTGGCGGGAGATCTGCCTGGAATCGCCTTGCCGCTCGGGAGTGCCTACCCACGCATCAAAGGAAACCGGCGACCAATCCAGCATGCGCAGATCTCTTACATAACCATCCAGCCTGCCGGCGATATTACCAAAGGAGAACGCCTGGGTAAGCTTGTGCAAATCCAGGTTATCGATCTGCAAATCGGCTGCCAGGCTGGGCAACACACCAAAAGGGCGCTCAATGCGCAAGTCACTCAACTGGATTTGCCCATCGAAGGCTTCAAAGCTGAGCAAGCCGTCTACCGACAGTACGCCCTGATCAAAAGAGGCACCTGGAATTTGCCCACTGATTTTGCCGGCAAAGGTGGGCCAACCCAGAGCCTCCGTCAATTGCTCCATATCCATGGCATTCAGGCTGGCATTGAAATTCACGACTGGCTCAGCTTCAGAACCTGCAGGGGGTAATTCCAGCCGGAATTCATCGACCACGAACTCACCACCCAATACCGCCAGATTCAGCGGCTGGGCTAACTCGAACAGCCCTGGAGCGGTTGTCAGTTCAACTTTTCCAACCCCCAGATTGATCCGCCCCAGCAGCAGCCCCCGCCAGGAGAAATCGGACAAACCCTGAGAAGCACCCACTTCAACATGGGCTGACATACCGGTAAAAGCAAACCGGTTACGCGAATGGTCAACCACGCTCAAATCTTCAAAGGCCAGAGTACCGCTGGGGAATTCACTGCCCGATCCCGAGCCTGCCCAGTTGAAACCACCGGTCACAGTAAGCTTGTCCAGTGTCCGGCTGGCCAACACCGGTTCCAGGTATCGCTCATAGGCTTGTGGAAACTTCATTTGCAGCTGCTGAACCTTGTATTTCAGCGTATCCATCGGTTCCTGCAGGGATAAGCTGCCGCTGGCCTGCAGCTGCAACGCACCTTCATCACTGAGCTTCAGCTGTTTCACATTGAGCTGGCCTGCAGTTAATTCGAGTTGCGCACTCAACAACACGACCGGTGGCCCGAAAGCGGTATAGAAGCTGTCGGCCAGCAGTTCGCCTGAAAGGAATTTTGCAGTGATGTTGAATTTCTGCGTGGACCCGGGCTTGTATTGGCCTTTGGCCTGCAGACTCAGACCCTCAGCCGCAAAACGTCCCTCGGGTGAATCCAGACTGATGTCTTTTAAATCCAGGTCATAATTCAGGCTCATTGCCGGAGCCTGGTTTGCTGGAGTCGGGTTTGCTGGAGTCGGGTTTGCTGGAGTTGGGTTTGCCGCAGTTTTGCTTCCCGGTTTGGCCGATGCTGCTTGGGCATCATTCGACGGGGCCAGGCCCAGGTTCACGATCAAAACGGCACTGCTTCGGCCGGCCTTGGCCCAACCCAGCTGAGCAGGCATCAGGGCGGGAAAAGGCAGGTTTGCTAGCGCCTGATTTTTCCATTCCAGGCGCAGCTCTGGTCCGGTTGTTGACTCGGCATATTGCAGGCTGGCCGCAAACTCCTTGGCCACGAAACTACTGACCAGATGCCGCTTCTGATCTGACCACAGGGCAGTGCTGAGCTGGCCCCGCAGATTTTGTTGCCAATCCGCTGCGCCTGATTGGACCAGTACTTGCCAAGATCCTGCAGGGCACCAGCCGGCGGTCTCATCACCCCATTCGGGACACTGCATTTGCAGATCGTTGAACAGGATGTCTTTTCGGGCTACCAGGCTGGCCTGCTTGACCGTAACACTGACACCCTGCTCCACCAACTGAACGTTGACCTGCTCCAACCGCAGCCCGTCGCGTTCAATGGATTCTGCGAAGAACTGCACCGCCAATGGCAGCGCCCAAAGCGGGGTGCTGGGCGCAGTCAGGCCGACCAGCAGTAACAGGGTACTGAGAATCCGTCTGGATTTGGAAGTTGCTGGATGCCGCATGCTGTTTATTTTGACAGAAGCGAAAGGCCTGAGTTCGGCCGCGTGTGTGGCCGCGAGTTTGGCCCCGAGTTCGCCCCGAGATTGGCACAGGGTTGGGCAAATGCTCGGGTCAGCCACCCGGTGCCGCAGAATGAATCAGCTCGCGCATTTCCCGCACCGCGGCTTCCAGACCCGTAAATATAGCCCGCGCCACGATGGCGTGGCCGATATTCAATTCGACCATATGCGGCAACAACACGACGGGCTGAACGTTGGTGTAATGCAGGCCGTGACCGGCATTGACCTGCAAGCCCAGCGAATGTGCCAGCTTCGCTGCATTCCGCAGTCGTTCCAGTTCAGCCAGCTGCGCAGCTCCGCTACTATCGGAATAAGTTCCGGTTTGCAATTCGATTACGGGTGCCCCCGTATCGTGTGCTGCGTGAATCTGGTCAGCATCAGGGTCAATAAACAAAGACACGCGTATGCCCGCCTGGCCAAGTAGTTGAGTGGCGCGCTGCACTTCACGATGATGTGCCCGGACATCCAGGCCACCTTCCGTGGTCAGCTCGGCACGTTTTTCGGGCACCAGACAAACGTCTGATGGGTTATGCGCCAGTGCGAAATCCAGCATCTCAGCAGTAACTGCAATTTCGAGGTTAATAGGGGTGACACAGCGTTTGCACAAAGCACTGACATCACTGTCCTGGATATGGCGCCGATCTTCTCGCAGATGCACGGTGATGGAATCTGCACCGCCCCGTTCGGCAAACTCTGCTGCCATGATAACGGATGGGTAAAGGGTACCGCGCGCCTGCCTGACGGTAGCCACGTGATCGATATTGACACCCAGTAGTACGCTCATGCCTGTCTGCCCTCTGTGCTTCTTTTTCGAAAACACCAACGAAACGTGTTTTGATTATTACTGGAACAAGGTTTGCGAAAACAGCGGTTTGTTACCGAGGTGGAATCGCAGCACCCGGCGCATCAAACGTTTCAATTCCTGCAAGTGCTGTTCCTCAATGTCACCCGATTCCAATGCCAGCAAAGCCGCACCGGAAACCAGCTTCTGCCCGCCTGCAGACGGTGGTGCCTGTCGTGCACGCTCACCCGGCATTAGCTCTTTGCTCGGCCCTGTGACCGGGTGATAGCGATACCAGGCGTCCGCCTGCACAGATTCACCTGTGGCTGGCTCAAAAGCCAGCGCCATGGCAAAACCGATGGCCTCCAGCAATTGCTTTTCGAAATGACGTAACAAGGCTTGCGGCGCCTGCTGGCTGGCCAGTTGCTGTAGCAACATGCGATACGCGTCGAACAGCTCAGGGTGCGCATCGCCGCGTTGCAGGGCTCGCATAAGCAGTTCGTTCACGTACAAACCGCAAAACCAGGCATCACCCGCAGCGAGTGGCAAGGCCGCAATCTGTTCTGCTTCAGTGAGACTGCCCAGCTCACCGCGCTGCTGCCAGCTCAACAACAATGGCCGGAAAGGTTGCAGCACATTGCGCCAACGCGATTTTGCTGCACGCGCACCTCTTGCGACCAAACCAACCCGGCCGTGCTGCCTGGAGAACACCTCCAACAACAAACTGCTTTCCCGGTAAGCCCTGGCATGCAGCACGTAAGCAGGTTCCAGAATGGTCTTATGCAGTGAACTCATCAAAGCCCAGCTGGCGCATGGCCCGTTCGTTATCTGACCATTCTTTGCTGACTTTCACCCACAGTCGCAGAAACACTTTTTCGTCAAACAGCTTTTCCAGCTCTTTGCGGGCCTCACTACCAACCTGTTTCAAAACCTGTCCACCTTTGCCGATCACAATCTGTTTTTGTCCCTGACGTTCCACCCAGATGATGGCACCCAGGCGCAACAAATCCTCATCGCGCTTGAACTCCTCGATTTCCACAGCCAGTGAATACGGTAACTCCTGGTGCAGGCGCAACATCAGCTGTTCACGAATCAACTCACCGGCAAGAAAGCGCTCACTCCGGTTGGTGTATTGATCCTGATCATAATACGGGCGCGAAAACGGCAGGTATTGCAGGACTATTTTTTCGATATCGCCCACACCATTGCCGTTCTTGGCGGATACCAGCAGAACCTTATCAAAACGGCTCGAATCGACCTTTTCTTTGAGAAAGGACATCAGTCGGGTTTTGTCCGGTATTAGGTCGATCTTGTTGACAACCAGCACCACCGGAACTTCAACCTTGGCCAACGCGCGTGCAACATATTCGTCCTGTTTGCTCCAGCGATCTCCTTCAATCAGGAACAGCACCAGGTCTACTTCGCGCAAAGCCGCGTGAGCGATGCGGTTCATGTGCCGGTTCAGTGCCCGGCTGGCAGCCTCATGAATACCCGGTGTATCGAGGTAAATTACCTGCCCCGCCGAACTGGTCTTGATACCCGCCACTTGTTGCCGAGTTGTTTGGGGCTTGGCGGTCACGATACTGACCTTGGTGCCCAGCAATCGGTTGAGAAGTGTGGATTTGCCGACATTGGGACGTCCCACCAGAGCCACATAACCGCAACGCATTTCCGCTTCAGCAGCTGGTTCATGCAGCCTCGGTTGTTCATCTCGCTGGCTCATTTGGCTCCAGTACTGGTCCCCAGCCGGTCCAGCCAGAACGCGGCAGCCATCTGTTCCGCCTGACGCCGGCTGCTGCCGATCGCTTTAATGGGTTTGGAACCATCATCCAGCTGACATTCCACGTGGAAACGCTTGGCGTGGTCGGCGCCATCTTCTTTCACGAGAAGATAAACAGGTAGTGCTCTGCCTCGGGCCTGTAGCCATTCCTGCAAGCGGGTCTTGGCATCCTTCAGGGTTTCCGCCGCCGGCAATGCATCGATTAAAGGGAGGAAGTGTCTGGATATGACGGCCTGGCACTCTGCGTAACCACCATCCAGCAGAATGGCGCCCAACAAGGACTCCAAGCTGTCGGCCAGGATAGACGAACGACGGATCCCACCCGACTTCATTTCTCCCTGACCCAAAATGATCTGCTTGCCCAGCCCCAGCTTGCTGGCCACTTCGGCCAGGGTCCGACCACGCACGATTCGGGCCCGCATACGGCTCAAGTCGCCTTCATTGGCGCTCGGGAAACGTTCATACAAATGTTGTGAAACGACCAGGCTCAGTATGCTGTCGCCGAGAAATTCCAGTCGCTCATAATTGATGCGCCCGGCACTGCGGTGCGTCAGCGCTTCCTGCAGCAGACTGGCATCTTTGAACCGGTAGTCGATTCCCGGAACAGCATCAAGCACACTGTGTTTAGAACTTCCGATTTGTCTCGCCTACCGCAATGCCAGGATCACCTGAGAACGACGGTCTTGTCGAATTTACCGATCAGGTCAAGGTTGCCAACCCATGGCTTACGTACTTCATAGGCGACGCGAACTTTGACACCATCACTGCGACTGATGCGTATATGTTCGCGCTTGATGTTGTTGCTGGAGTAACTGACCCAAAGACTATTGATGATATTGGTACGCATCCGGCTGGGCTCCATATCCTTGGCTCCCGGAGTGGTTTGTAGCGTATTCAGAGCATTTATCAATGCATAGTATTCCAGGTACATGGGAATCACCCGCATGCCGGTGTAGGCAATGAGCAATCCAAATGCCAATACGATAATGAAACCGATTAATGTCAGGCCGCGTTGTTTGCGAATGATCATTTTCCTCACCTTCTTCCTGTTAAGTGGGGTCGCCTTACCCGCCAAAGCCCTGAGTGGCTGGGACAGTGCGTTTTTCTACCGGTGTGCCGGGTCCATAATATACTGCTTTGTTGCCGGAAAGTGAGTAGTCTGGATCCCGCCTATGCTTACCCGGGCCAGCCGTACTCATTCAATCTATGCCTTCACCAACTCTGGAAAAATCGCCACAACCTTTGGTGTAATCAAAATTCAGCCAGATGCCCACTGCTCTGCCCATCAGGTTAGCTTCTGGAACGAAGCCCCATTCACGGCCGTCATTACTCCGGTCACGGTTATCGCCCATCATGAAATAGTGCCCTTCCGGCACCACCCACTGGCCATC
>JBGTHE010000095.1:0-2103 GCA_041746335.1 Lysobacterales bacterium
CTCCATAGGTGGCGAAGAGTGTCAGCAACAATTGCGCACTGGTCTGGCCATGGGTGCAGACCGTGCCATCCAGGTCAATACCAAAAGCGCCGTTCAGCCCCTGGCGGCCGCCCGAGCCCTGCTGAAAATCATTGAACGGGAACAACCCGGGCTGGTTTTACTCGGCAAACAAGCTATCGATGATGACAACAGCCAAACCGGCCAGATGCTGGCCGGACTGTGGAATCGTCCCCAGGCAACATTTGCATCCAAACTCGAAGTAGACGGCGATAAAGCCACCGTAACCCGTGAAGTGGATGCGGGTCTGGAAACCATAGCCATCGATCTTCCTGCCGTAGTAACGGTGGACTTGCGCCTGAACGAACCGCGTTTTGTCAAATTGCCAGACATCATGAAAGCAAAGCGCAAGCCCTTAGATGTGGTGCAGCTGGAAGAACTGGCCGTCGATGCAGGCCCGGTGTTCAGCATTGAAAAATTTGCCCCACCGCCTCAAAGGCAGAAGGGCATCATGGTCGAGAGCGCTGAACAATTGGTACAGGAACTGAAGAACCGGGGTCTGGTATGAGCAAGATACTGATTATTGCGGAACATGATGGTCAGGCATTGAACTTGAGCACGGCCAAATGCGTGTCTTGTGCGCAAGCCATAGGCGGCGAGATCGATATTGCAGTGTTGGGAAAGTCAGTAGAAGGGATCGCGACTCAGGCGGCTTCCCTGACAGGAGTCAGCACCGTTCTTTGCGTGAGCGCAGACCATCTGGAACATGCTCTGGCACAAAACTGGGCACCGGAAATCGCGGCTCTGGCTGCGAACTACACGCATGTACTCGGCGCTTCCACCACTTTCGGCAAGGACACGACACCTCGGGTTGCCGCACTTCTGGGTGTCAATCAGTTGAGCGATGTCATGGAAGTGCTGGACGCGCGTACTTTCCGCCGCCCCATTTACGCGGGCAATGCCATTATTGATGTTCGCGTCCCAGAAGGCAGTATCACCGTGGCTACGGTGCGATCAGCGAGTTGGTCAGCCGCGGCTGAAGGCGGTTCAGCTGCAATCAGCACTCGCCCTGCGTCAGGCAGCGCGAGTAGTCATACCCGCTGGATCAAACTTGAGTCAGGCGGCGGCGATCGGCCCGATCTGCAAAGTGCCAGCAAAGTTGTTTCCGGCGGACGGGCATTGGGCAGTGCCGAGAACTTCTCCCTCGTTTACAGCCTGGCCGACAAACTCGGTGCGGCGGTCGGCGCCTCGCGTGCTGCGGTAGATGCCGGCTATGTGCCCAACGACATGCAGGTAGGCCAGACGGGCAAAATTATCTCTCCCGACCTCTATCTGGCTTTCGGAATTTCCGGCGCCATACAGCACATTACCGGCATCAAGGATGCAGGCACCATTGTCGCTGTGAACAAGGATGGCGAAGCGCCTATTTTTGAAATCGCTGATATCGGCCTGGTGGGGGATCTATTCAGCATCATCCCTGAAATCGAGCGCCTGTTGGGCTAAGTCCCCGCGGGCTGGCATTGAACCATGGCTGATTCAATCTGGGCGCCGGGACCGGTACGTAGGCAAACGGCCAATATCAAGCGTTTCATTGATTTGTTGCGCACCGAGCTGGACCCATCCCTTAAGGATTACTGGGACCTTTATCATTTTTCCATAACCCAGCCCGAGAGTTTCTGGCGGGGTACCTGGGATTTTGCGGCAATCATTGGTAAACCCGGTGAAGTAGTTCTGCAGGATGGGCAAAAAATGCCGGGCGCCAAATGGTTTCCCGACGCGCAGCTGAACTTTGCTGAGAACCTGTTGCGCTATCGCGATGATCAGGCAGCTTTGGTGTTCTGTTCTGAAACTGGTGAAAGACGTCGGGTCAGCTACGCGGAATTACACCGTGAAGTGACGCAGACTGCCTCAGCCTTGAGCGCTATGGGCGTAGTTCAGGGTGATCGGGTCGCTGCTTATATGCCCAACCTGCCCGAGACCATCATTGCGATGCTGGCCGCCTCCAGCATCGGCGCCATTTTCTCTTCCTGTTCGCCCGATTTCGGCATTGCCGGAGTGGTGGATCGGTTCGGCCAGATCCAGCCCAAGGTGTTGTTTTGCGCAGCC
>JBGTHE010000096.1:0-13907 GCA_041746335.1 Lysobacterales bacterium
CGAAGAATTACGTTTGCTCTATCTACGCGTCCTCTTGCGGTTGGCGCAGCACTGGCGCATGCAAGGGGACTATGCCCAGGTGATTGAAACGGCGCAGCGGGTGCTGGCGCTGGAACCCGCCGAAGAAGAGGCGCACCAACATTTGATCTTCTGTTACGCCGCCGCTGGCAACCCCAACACCGCGCGTCAGCAGTACGACGCCTGCGTGCGCGCCCTCCGTGATGAGCTTGACGTCGAACCATCCCCAGCAACAGTGGCACTCTACCGGCGTAGCCAACAGCTGCCCTCCCGCGCCTGGTCGCCCGCCGCGGCATACAGCAATCTGCCGACCCCGTTGGCTAGTTTTATCGGACGTACCCACGAAATCGCCAGGTTGAAGGGTTTACTCCTTGGCGCCGGCGAGCCAGCAGAGCGCCTGCCCGCCCGGCTGGTTACGCTCACCGGGCCGGGCGGCTGTGGCAAGACACGCCTGGCCATTCAAGTGGCGCGTGAAGTGATGGATTCGTACCAGGACGGCGTCTGGTGGGTCGAACTGGCGGCATTGCGTGAAGCGCAGCAGGTTCCTCAGGCCGTCGCCAGGGTGTTTGATTTGCAACAAGGCGTGCAGCCGTCGTTGACCGGCGTCCTCAGCAGCTACCTGCGCACAAAGCATTTGTTGCTGGTGCTGGATAACTGTGAGCACCTAGTTGCTGCCTGCGCCGACCTAGCGGAGCGCCTGTTGAGCCAGTGTCCCGACCTGCACATCCTCGCCACCAGCCGTGAAGCCTTGGGCATTGTAGGTGAGACCAACTGGCTTGTCCCATCGCTGGCGCTGCCCGGTTCGCAACAGCCTCTCTCAGTGGCAGAATCCCTCCAGTTTGAAGGCATCCGTCTGTTTGTCGAGCGCGCCAGCGCCGCCCAGCGTGACTTCACCCTTACCCAGGCGAACGCGCCGGCTATCGGGCAGATCTGCAGGCAACTCGATGGCATTCCGCTCGCCCTTGAACTGGCTGCTGCGCGCATCAAGCTGATGACCGTCGAGCAGATTGCCACCCGATTGGCCGGTGTCATCGGCGCTCGTTTTGATCTGCTCACCGACGGCAGCCGCACCGTCCTGCCTCGCCAGCAAACGCTGCGCGCCACGATGGAGTGGAGCTATGAGCTGCTGACAGAGCCGGAGCGCACCCTGCTGCGCCAGCTAGCCGTGTTCGCCGGCGGATGGACCCTGGAGGCGGCGGAAGCAATGGCGGGTCATGGAGTGCCGATGACGGATTTGGAGCAGTGGGATACTACGGCAAGCTGGACTCCCCCATCCGCAATCGGAGATACGCCAGACCTACTCATGCAGCTTGTGCAGAAATCGCTTGTCGTGGTCGATAGGTGTGGTGCGGAGACACGCTATCGGCTGTTGGAGACGATCCGTGAGTATGCGTTTGAGAAATTAAGCGAACGGGGCGAACTGGACGCTGTGTGTCGACAACACGCACTGGTGTATCTAACCCTGACTGAGGCTACGGTGCCGCATTTACATGGCAAACAGCAGATCGATTGGCTTGCCCGCTTGGAGAGTGAGCATGACAACGTGCAGGCGGCGCTCACCTGGTGTCAGAGCGCAAGCGGCGATACGATGCTGGGTTTGTGCCTGGTCGCAGTGCTCTGGCAGTTTTGGCGCAATCGCTATATCAGTGAAGGCCACAAGTGGATGGCGTCAATGCTACACGCAGCAGGTGTAGCGGCGCCGACTGAGTTGCGGGCGCGGGCACTGCTTGGGGCAGGGATCTTAGCAATCAACCGCTATGATAACGGAGTAAAGCAGCTTGAAGAGGCATTGACGCTCTTTCGCACCGTGAACGATCCAGAAGGGCTTGCTTTGACGCTCTGTTATTTGGGGGGCGTGTTCGTTGCTACGCACGACTACCTACGAGCAATGCCCCTGCTGGAGGAAAGCCTGGCTATCTGCCGGCAGCTCGAACATTCCACCTGGCCTATCAATTCCACGCTGCTTACGCTTGCCGGGTTAGCTAAAGAAAAGGAGGACTATGCGCGGGCAGAGACATTTTCAGAGGAAGCACTCGTCCGCGCGCAGAAAGCCGAAGATTGGCAGGGGATAGCGGCTGCGCTCGACAATCTGGCGAGTGTCGCGGTGCGCCAGCTTGACTTTGTCCGCACGGCGGCGTTGTCCGAGCAATGTCTGCAGGTGGCACGTAAAATCGGCGACCGAGATAGCGAGTTGTACGCACTCATGCATCTGGGCGAGGCGACGCGCTACCTGGGCGACCTGGCACGAGCAACTGTGTACCTGGAAGAGTACCACCGCCTGGCGCTTGAACAAGACTTGGCGTGGCATAGGAGTGTCGCACTGATGCTGCTGGGTAAGATCGCCAATGACCGGGGCGATCACGACCAGGCAATTTCACTCTTTGCGCAAAGTATCGAGGTGGCCCACTCACCGCTCAATGGTAGCTTGGAAGGATTGGCTTGCGTGGCGAGCGCTCAAGGCCATTCAGCACGGGCTGCGCGCTTGTTTGGCGCCATCGATACACTCTATGCCGCGCTCAATCAGCAGTTGCTTCCGCACGAACGCGCTGAGTACGCGCCTTACCTCGCGGCGATCCGTGCGCAGCTTGGCGAGGTAGCCTTTGCCTCGGCGTGGGCAGAAGGGCAGAAAATGTCGCTGGACGAGGCGACAGCGGCTGGGTTAGCAACATTCGATATTGCTGGTTAAAGCAGTCGCCTCTGCGCGTGTGCTCCAATTCCTATGCTCAACGGATTGTTGGTCTACCATTGCTGTCCCTTTCGTCCTTACACTTTCAGGCGAAATTAGACCCCGTGATTACACCGTAACTCGTAGGCGAGCAGAGAAATAAGAAATTCCATAGGCCGGCAGTCGTTCAAAATAACGACTGCCGGTTTTTCTTTTTGGCGATCCTTTAACGATGCTTGCCCTGTTTTTTGGCGCTGATTTGGCGGACGGGCGCTAGGCTCTACAGCAGACAAGCAGAAGCGAATATCTGGTCGCAAGCGCGTGCTAAGGAAACCGCATGAGCAAGCATATACCCACCGAAGAATGGCATATTGCCAAGGATGATGCGGACTGGGCACACCTGCAGGAGCCGCCGCTGCCAGACGGCAAGCCGGCCGCCAACCGCCGTCTGCGCCTGAAGCACTACGTCTGGGGCGTGGCAGCCCTACTCTTGCTGCTGACCACTGGTGGCCATTGGTGGTGGCGCACCGATCAGGCCGCCTTGCCCCCGTCCACAGTGAGCGTGACGGCGACGCCGCAACCCTCGCTGCGCGCAATTGCGCCTGACCGAGACTCATTGGTCGCCAGTATCATGAATGAGCGGACAAACGCGGACTGGTGGCTCCAATATGGATGGGAAGATTTCGGTGTGAGCGCCCCTATGGGATCTGTTGCTCCCACTGTTACCCTTGACATAGTGTTGCAGACAGTTGAGATTCTGGACGATCAGGCCGTGGTCAGCATCATCACGACCGCCCAGAACGGGGCGCCGGCGTACCGGCAGACACGCTTCTACCGGCGCACGCCCACCATTTGGTTGCGCACAGAGCCAGATGCTGCCCTCTGGGGGCCGGAGCGCAGCCTGGAAACACCATCCTTCGTCTTTCGCTTTCGCCAGAACGATGCGCCAGCCGTCATTGCCGTCGCATCGCAGATAGAGGCGCTCTCCATGACGATAAGGCAGAACTTTGGCCTGGCCAGCACACCCAACACAGAAAAGATGGTCATCGAAGTCAGCATGACGCAGCGCCCAGGGTACGCAACGTCCTGGTTCGGTGCGCCAGAGCACATCCTTGTGCCTTCCCCAGCAGTGTATCGGGCGCCCGTCGCACTCACCGACGCCGAGTTGCTCGCACAGTCGATTGCGTTCCCCTTGCGCGAGCAGGTGTTGACGCAAGCAAGTGACCAGTATCAGATTGGCGCAGCCTGGCAGCCTCTGGTGAGCGGCCTTGCTTTATGGCAAGTGTGGGACCTAAACCTGCCCTTGGCGGCTTGGCAAGAAGTGATTGCGCAGTGGATCTATACCGATTTGCCAGCCGCTCAACCTGGGCAAGCGATCCCGCTGCCAGCGCACTACACTGCCTTGTGTGCCGCGCATAAGCTCTGGATGCCGTCACTGGTGCAGATGCACATCCCGTTGTTGTGTGGCGACCAGGGGGTTGCAGCAGAGTACTATCCATTAGGGTATGCACGCAACCCACCGCTGCGCCTAGAGCAGTTGGCCGTGCCAGCATCCTCAGCTACATACCTGGAGGTGGCGGAGACGGATCAGGTCATTTATGCCACGCAGATGGTTGCCCTGGCGACGCTGCTCGAGTATGCCGTAACCACCTATGGACGAGAGCGTTTGCCCGCACTGGTGGCTGGCTTGGGCCACTACGATACCTGGGATACTCTCCTGCCGGCAGTTTATGGCGTATCCGCCGCCGAGTTCGAAGCCGGTTGGCAGGCGTACCTGGCGGCGCACTACGGGATTATTGAGAAAGAGATAGACAAGTAACACAGGGAAGCAGGTAGGTCAGTCGATATTCTCCAACTATTCCCCGCGGATGGAGGCAGTCAGCATACAATCGGGTCATGTTCCATCTCTACCCATCTTTTATCGATTGAAGAAAGGAAAGTATGATGAACTTCACAAAACTAGCCCCAGTGTTGATGGTCGTCGCGCTGTTGCTCACCGGCTGCATCATGCCGGCGGACAGTGCGCCGGTTGAGCCTGACGCTGGCAAGTGGCAAACCTGGGTCGTGACCGATCTCGTCGAGATGCGCCCGCCAGCGCCCCCCGACCAGGCGGCCACCCAGGCCGAAATCGCTGAATTGAAAACACTAGCCGCTCAGCGCGATGCCGCTGCCCGGGAGCAGGTAGCCTACTGGGACGCCGGCTCACCTTCTTACCGCTGGATCGAGATCGCGCTTGCCCAGTTCAAGAGCAAACCATTCCCACCCTTGCGCACCTCCCGTGGCATGTCGCTGATGAACGTCGCTATCTACGATGCCATGGTGGCTGCCTGGGACGCCAAGTATACTTATCAGCGCTCGCGGCCCAGTCTGGTTGATCCTACGCTGACCACGCTGGTGGTCAACCCCCACAGTCCCGCCTATCCGGCGGAACATGCTGTTGCTGCCGGGGCCGCAGCGGCCGTCCTGGGCTATCTCTACCCCGATGATGCCCAGACGTTCCAGGCCAAGGCAGAAGAAGCAGCGTACTCCCGTGTGCTGGCGGGCGTGCAATATCCTAGCGATGTGGAGGCGGGGCTAGCGCTAGGCCGGCAAGTGGCCTTGCTTGTGCTTGAGCGCGCCAAGGCTGATGGCTCCGATGCGCAGTGGGACGGCGTGGTGCCCAGCGAACCAGGGCATTGGACTGGCGAAAAGCCAGTCGAGCCGCTGGGCGGGACCTGGCAACCCTGGGTGTTGGCGTCTGGCGACGAGTTGCGCCCCCCACCACCGTTCGCCTACGATTCACCGGAGAAAGCCGCCGAAGTGCAGGAGATGAAGACCTTCACCCGCACCTGGCAGACCAACCAGAAAGCCCTTACCAATCAGACCTTTGAAGGGATCTTCACCGGCTGGTATGACAATGCCCACTTGCGCATCTTTGAGTACCACCTGGACACCAACCCACCCCAAGCTGCCCGCATCTATGCGATGATGAGCGTGACCCATTACGACGCCCAAATTGCCTGTTGGGATGCTAAGTACGCCTACTGGGTGCCCCGTCCCTTCCAATCCGATCCGACGCTGGTGACGCTCTTCCCCACCCCCAACCATCCCAGCTATCCGGCAGCGCATGGCTGTGCCAGCGGTGCCATTGCCGCTACATTGGCCTATTTCTTCCCGGCTGAGGCCGAGTCTATCCAGGCGAGGGCGGACGAAGCGGGGATGTCTCGTCTCTGGGCGGGCATCCACTTTCGCAGCGACATCGAGACGGGACTGGCGCTGGGGCGAGCCGTCGCCCAGAAGGTGATCGAGCACGACCAGGAAAACAGCCAATAGCCTGCTGTCGGTCGGCAGCAAGCAGTGACGGCGTCGTGGAGGAGCGTATGACCCTGTGCTCCTCCACGATGGCCGGCTTGTCTCCACAGGCGCTAGAACTTCGGCGGCCAAGCAGGCTCATTGCTGGCGCGATAGAAAAGGTTCACTAGTAGCTCCGTGTTCTGAAGACCCTGGCAAAGAACGGATGGACACCAAATTTTCCAACCCAAATGAACAGAGGCACCGCGTTGCCAGGGTCTACAACCTGGCTGCGGCGGACTACGACAAGCCAGCCCTCCACTTTTTCCACCGGATTGCCCAGCGCCTGGTCGAACTGGCCCAGCCCAAACCAGGGGACACGGTGCTCGATGCAGCGACGAGTACCGGTGCAGCAGCCCTGTGCGCTGCCAGCAAAGTTATGCCAAACGGCAGGGTCATCGGGATCGAGCTGGCGGCTGAGATGCTGGCGCAAGCGCGCAAAAACGTGGCTACGGCTGGCTGGTCGCACGTCGAACTACTGGAAGGCGACATGGAACAGCTTCAGTTCGACGACAACATGTTTGATCTGATTCTCTGCGCATCCAGGATCTTCTTGCTGCCGGACATGCTATCTAGCCTTCGGGCATGGCGGCGCGTGCTCAAACCCGGTGGGGCGGTGGCCTTTTCCGGTTACGGCGACCAAACCTTTCAGCCCCTCTCGAACCTTTTTGAGCTGCACATTCGTCGCTACGGCGTAATGCTGCCGGACCCAGCACGTCCCTTTGCACAGCAACACATCACTGGGCTTGAACACTACAGCGACCTGTTGCGCAACGCCGGCTTTGCGACGATCGATGTGCGCAGTGAGCAACATGTCTACTATCTAGCCAGTGTAGAGGAATGGTGGGACATTCTTTGGCACAGTGGCTTTTGTGAGCCGCTGACACAACTTGCACCCGAAGCATTGGCTCGGTTCAAGACCGAACACCTGGCTGCCGTAGCCGAGCTGACTACGGCTCAGGGGATTCAGCTAAATGTGGCGGCGATCTTTGCGGTGGGACAAAAAGCGTGAGCAACCATTTAGTTCAGGAGGGGTTCTTATTCTCTTCAAACGTTTGGGATAGTCAAGTGCGATAAGGGCGGATAGCCTAAATGTGATCTCCCAACGCGGGGCTTTCAACGACAATTAGAAACGGATTCGCGTTGACTCACAATTTATCGGCTCAACAGGATCTCATGTGGTTGACATTGAGTTGAAGTATGGCGGGTCACAAATATGGCCCAAAAGGCTCTAAATCTTCGGGGTAAATCGCAACCCGCTTGCCCTTTGCTATTTGACCGGGTAAGAAGGGTGCGTTGCCAGTCGTAGCCAGTTATGTGGATCTACCATTGGATATCACTCCCCTATTCATCGAAGGTGTTGGCGGAGATGACCAAGCGTCACGGTGTGGTATCTGCCTGTGTGCTGTCCTGTTCCTGCGTTGATTCTACCACGTCCACCCCATTTTGCTCAGACGGCGGCGGCTCTAACCGCGTCGCTTCGATACAGGACCGATTTGACAGATGTAACCTGCAATTCCTCCCGCGTCCGAAGTTAACCAAAAAGCGCCCATAAATTAGGGCGCTATCAACTACATTGTATAGGATTTACGTGCGTCAACATGAAGCACATAAACGGCCAGTTTGATCGTATAGTGCGGAGGATCAGTCAGTTTTTGGACAATGTGAGAAAAAGCCTTCGTCACATTTGCAGTAACAGCCGGTCGCCCACCTCATGTGAGCGACTGAGCCTCTGTCTCGAATTGCGACATTGCTCTATGGTAGGGCTAGATCATACTGTGAAAGAGAGTAGTTCCAAAAAAAGAAACACTCGGCGTAATGCTGGCGTCTGCTGGTTCCATAGCAAGCAGAGCATTACGCCGGGTGCTATTCGATTTACAGCCGAGCACTGGCTGCATTGGCAACAGTATCAAACAACGTGAAGAAAGGCAAAGGCAGAAGAAAAGCCCACGGGGCTTACGATCCCCATAGACTTTTTCAAGTTGCCAAACCCGCAGTGATGCGTCCCCCGTCGGCAGCACTTTGTGTCCTACCACAATGGGATGAATGTGCAAGCGACGCACAAAGCAATTATTGACACTAAACAGAACCAGCTTGGTTGAGCAAGATGATTTTACTACCGAACACTAATGGCGAGCCTACAGCACGTTACCGATAGAGACGCTCCCGCACGATTGGTAGATAGAGTGATGAGACCAATCCCATCAAACGGCTCAACAATACGTTGCGTCAGGGTATCATCCGTACCCCTACAATCTAGAGCACTATCAACTGGAATTTGGCCTGCCATATCTTCGTATTTAGTGCAGTGTATACCAGGTATCGGCCTGGGCATCAAGTTCCTGTTCAGATGCACCTTCCCCACGGATGTGGTAGGGTACGTCAATCACGATAATGTTTTCACGCAAGTGTAGACGCAGGCGTAACATATTTGCCGTTTGGTTGTGCAATAAATGTGCGCCCAAAGACTCAGGCACAAATTCTGGAATCACCACAGTAATCAATTGATTAGGGTATTCGATGTCATTGAGCTGCTCAATGTAGTTGACAAGAGGCGTTAAGATATCCCGAAAATCATAATCGATAAGCACCAAGTCGAGCTCTTCCGTCACCTGTGGAAACCTGTTCCAGCGCCGCGTAATACGCTCCCGTTGTTCTTCACTGGTAACCACGCTCACCGCACGTACATCGTTAGAAAGCCGTTTGGCATACTTCAACGCTCGGAGTGTCCCTTGGTGAATGTCACCGAGGGGCACGACGACGACATCAGCAATGTCAGCGAGATCAACCGTGCGTAATTCCTGCGTGGTCAGCGCGGCGGCTACGTATTTATAGTGCTTATTGATAGCGCGCAGCATTAACACAATCAGCGGGATGGCGACGGCGACAATCCAGGCTCCCTCTGCAAATTTAGTAACCAACAAAACGGTGAAGACGATTCCTGTCGTTACGGCCCCGACTGCATTGAGAGCACGTTTCCACTGCCAACCGCGTTCATAATGAATCACAGTGGCGCCCGTGTGGACCTCCTCGCCCGGGGGAACATTCGCCACTCGCCCCATCAGTCGCACCATACCGGTCTGAGATAGGGTGAAACAGAGCATAACGCCCAGCGCATAGAGCGGCAGCATTGCAATCTCATCGGCGCGGAAGATATAGACAATGAGTGATGAAAGCACGGCCAACAAGATGATGCCCATGCTAAAGACTAGGCGGCTGCCTCGATTCTGCAGCCAGCGGGGCAAGAAGCCATCGTTTGCCAAAAACGAACTCAGACGCGGAAAGTCCTGATAGCCCGTGTTGGCGGCCAGGATTAGGATCATCATCGTGAAAAATTGCACCCAGTAATAGAGCACACCCCCGCCAGAAACCATGCGCGTCATCTGCGAGAGCACACTGTCTTCTTCTGAAGGCACAATCGACAAGTGGGTGGCGAGAAATGAAATCCCCATAAACAGTGACATCGCGATGATGCCCATCCACACCATGGTTGTAGCTGCATTTTTTGATTCGGGCGGCTTGAAGGCCTGTACGCCATTGCTGATGGCCTCGATGCCAGTCAGTGCGGTGCAGCCCGCCGCGAAGGCACGCAGGAGCAGCCAAATATAGGCAAACTGAGTAATGCTGCCCACAGGTTCTATATGAAGTGGGTGCGGTTCCAGCGGCGCCCCCACTATGCCAGTATACCGGGCTAACCCCAAGATAATGACTACGAGAACACCCCCCACAAAAGCGTAAGTAGGCAATGCAAAAATCGTGCCGCTCTCGCGCACACCGCGCAGGTTGATCCATGTGAGGAGGATAATGGCGGCCAGCGCAAGTGCCACGCGATAGTCATGCAGCGCAGGGAAGGCGGAGGTCATGGCGCGAATTCCAGCAGAGACCGACACCGAAACAGTCAACGTGTAATCGATGAGCAGCGCCGCCGCGGCAAACAGAGAGGGTAGCGTACCCAGGTTGTCTTTGGTTACCGTATAGGCGCCACCTCCTTCCGGATAGTGCAGAATCGTCTGGACGTAGCTAAAAATCACCAGGATTACGAGTGCGGCAATGCCGATCGCAATCGGCATGGTCAACTGCAAGGCATTGCTGCCAAGCAGAATCAGTATGCCCATAATCGCCTCGGTGGCATAGGCGTTACTGCTAATCGGGTCTGAGGCAAATACAGCGAGCGCACGGATCTTGTCCAGCCGTTCGTGGAGTTCTCGACTGGTAGGGAAAGGTGTGCCAATTAATAACTGTTTTAGATGGGTAACATCCATTAGGGTCACTCGATCTCATGAGGGAGGGCTGGGAGTATTTCATGTTCGCAGTCTCCCGAAACTGGTTCCAATACAACTATATACTTGATTCACCCGCACTTTGGATGAATCAAGCTCTGAATCGTTTGCAGACTTTTGTTAAGTGTGTAGGACACTCAGACACTTCTACAGCCCGGAGGTGCTGTGCGACTATCTAAATCTCTCGTCTTCTCCGTACCAGCGTACCATGTAATAAATCTGGCATGGGTCAAGATTCACACGAAAAAGGTCAAGAATTCATCAAGAAGAGTGTAGAAAGGTCGAAAAATAGCTGTGTTACAGTTTGGATGAGCGAATTACGCTTTCACCTCTTCTCCATCTACTCCTGTTCTCAGGGCACCCTAGAGTGATACCTAGGTAGACCCGGTTGTACTATCTTTATGATTTCTTGATATGAAGTCGCCATTCCTTGACACAGTATTGAGGCACATTCTGTTATTTTATAGAAAGTACTTCTAGCGTTACTGTGAAAGGGAATCGATGTGAAGCACAGAATACGGAAGTGGAAGCTTGACAAGTACATCCCGCTAGCAGCACACATTGGGTTGTTTTTTATTCTGGCCTATTTGCTCAGTAGATAACATTCAAAATAAGGGAAAACGGTGGTAAACTGCGTGCATGATATGCAGATATGAGTACCTCAGCCAACATGAAAAAGTTTTCGTGAGCATGACGGGATTGCCGGTATCGTTGTTCGATGAACTGTATGCGGATATCGAACTGCGCTTCACGAAAGCCGAGCGAGAGCGTCTGGAGCGACCCAACCGGCAGCGCGCAGTGGGTGGTGGCCGCACCCAGGAGGTAGCGATCCGGGACCAGCTCTTGATGAGTGTGATCTGGTTGCGATGCTATCCGAAACAGTCGGTGCTCGCCTATCTCTTCGGCGTGAGCGAAGCGAGCGTGTCCCGCATTCTAGGGCGCGTGCTGCCGCTGGTAGAGGCGAGCGGACGAGACACCATGCGCCAGCCTGATCCGGGTCGCAAGCAGCGGCGTGAGCTAGACGAAGTCCTGGCCGCAACGCCGGAGTTGGCAGTGCTGATTGACACCTTTGAGCAGCGGGTGCAGCGTCACAAGGAGCCAGAGCAGGCGGACCGCTACTACAGCGGCAAGAAAAAGCAACATACGCTCAAGAGTCAGGTGGCGGTGGATGAGACCACGGGACTCTTCGTGGATGTCTCCGAGAGTGTGCCCGGTCCCACCGCCGATATCACCCTCCTCAAGGAGAGCCAGCTGCTGGAGCGCTTGCCCGAAGGGGTCGGCGCACTGGGCGACCTGGCCTATGTCGGCATCCCCAAAATTCATCCCACCGGGGATGCGGCCTCGCCCAGGCGTAAACCACGCGGCCAACCTCGGCCCCCCCAGGATGTCACCTTCAACACTGCCTTTTCGCGTCGTCGTATCTATGTCGAACACGCTATCGGTCGCGCCCGTCGCTTTGAAGCCATCACACAAATGGATAGACACCATCGCCAGTCGCACACAGCGCGTGTGGTGGCGGTTTGTGGTCTCGTCAATCGCCGGCTCGCTCATCTGCTCGCTCTGCGCCACCCGGATTTACTGCTATGCTAACTCCTCCTTGGGGGAAGGGGGCATTCTACACCCCTCTCTTATTCTGAATGTTAACTAGTTGCTCGGGATGACTCAACTTGAGGAGAAAGATCCTACCTGTGCATGCACGGAAAGTGCCCGCAGTGCATGGATAGCCGAAAGATGGAGAAAGATCATGAAGAAACAATGGCGCATCTTGTTCGTGAGTTTGATACTCGTCAGTCTGTTTATCAGCTGCCAATCAAACGGGAGTGTTCCTTCAGTGGCAGCCGTGATGGCTACACAAGTTACTAGCTATGAACTGACCGACGTCGATGGAAATCTGCTAGGTACGGTGGAGGGGCTGGTTGTAGATAGCGACAGCGATACGATCACCTATGCCATTGTTCAGTTGGCTCAACCGCTTCAACCCAGTCAAGAAGCGGCCGCAACATCCGATGACTTTGTAGTAATCCCTTGGGACCAACTGCAACTCGACATTCTTGAGAAAAGCTTAGTATTCAAAAGCGCTCCGGTGATTCTGCAAGCTGCGCCCCGATTGCCAGATCTTCCTACTACGTTTACATCCGGCTGGGATGAGGATATCCGCCACTATTGGTGGTCACCACCGGGACGATGAGCGGGAATTGGTAAGTCCAAATGCTGCAGAGAGATGTGATTAGGCAGCCGTAGATGTACCTACTTCTGGAACTACTAATTGGTAACCGTACTATTTCCCTAAAGCAGTGGTTCCCATCAATCTTGAATTTGGCATCGACGACCGCATTTCTCCAAAAAGCAAAAATAGAAGAGCAGCGCCGGGGGACACGCCTGGTCTAATGTATGAGGACACCATTATTGGATCGTGTAGTGAGGCTCGTGAACGAACCACGGGTCAGGGTGTTACAATCCACTCAGTCGCTTGAACTATGGCTATCTAGTAAGTCATGAGTAGCTTGGACTGTATCTATTTTATTTTCTACGAGGCAAGAGCAACCGAACGAGTATGAATGAGCAACGTCCGGATCCAGAGCAATTACTGTCCCATGTACAAGACGAAGCCGAACAGCAACGGCGCGGTCAGTTGCGTATCTTCCTCGGGTACGCAGCTGGCGTAGGGAAAACACATGTCATGTTGGAAGCTGCGCGGCGACGCCTTGCAGACGGTGTGGACGTGGTCATCGGCTACGTTGAAACCCACGGGCGTGCGGAGACGGATGTCCTGCTGGAGGAATTAGAAGTGATTCCACCGCAGCAGGTAAACGGTCAAAATACAATACGGTATGCGTTGGACCTAGACGCAGTGTTGGCACGCCAGCCGCAGCTTGTAGTAGTGGACGAATTGGCGCATACCAATGTAGCCGGTTTGCGCCATCCCAAGCGCTATCAAGATGTGGAGGAGCTACTGGATGCGGGCATCGATGTCTATGTCACGCTCAACGTACAACATTTGGAGAGTCTTAACGATGTGGTTGCGCAGATTACCGGTGTGACGATACAGGAAACGGTGCCAGATCGCCTGTTGGACGAGGCCGAAATCCGCTTGATTGACCTGACGGTGGAAGAGCTGCGTCAACGGTTGGAGCGTGGTCAGGTGTACGTGCCCGAGCAGGCGGATCGAGTGGTACAGCGTTTCTACCGTCCCGGCAACCTCAATGCGTTGCGCGAACTGGCGCTGCGGCAGGCAGCGCGCCGGGTGGATGAGCAGATGCGGACCTACATGCAATCTCACGCCATTGCGGGTCCGTGGCCTGCAGGCGAGCGCCTATTGGTCTGTGTGAGCCCTAGCCCGCTGAGCGAGCGCTTGGTACGCACCACGTGTCGCTTAGCTAACGAACTGGATGCGGAATGGGTGGGGCTGTATGTGGAAACGCCTACCGGTGAGCGGAGTACTGCGCAGCATCGAGATCGTGTAGCGCAAACGTTGCATCTGGTGGAAGAATTGGGCGGGCAGGCCGTCACACTCCCCGGAAACTCAATAGCTGAGACAGTGGCAACTTATGCCCAGACTCACAACATCACGAAGATCATCGCCGGAAAACCACTGCGAGTGCGCTGGTTGGAAT
>JBGTHE010000097.1:0-2252 GCA_041746335.1 Lysobacterales bacterium
TTTCCAGTTGAATGAAGGCGAGCAGTTATAGGACAACAGCTTGCCCGGGTGCTCGGCGTGAATGGCTTCAGCGAATTGTTTGGCTTGTGCCAGATCCGGGGTGCTGGTTTCGCACCACAATAGATCAGAATAGGGGGCATATGCCAGGCCACGCGAAATGGCCTGTTCGATACCAGCCCTGGTTTCGTAAAAGCCTTCAACGGTGCGGTCTCCGGTCAGGAATTCACGGTCATGCTCATCTATATCGGAGGTGATCAGGCCAGCACCCATGGCGTCTGTGCGCGCAACCAGGACTGTGGGTACACCCATAATGTCCGCAGCCAGGCGGGCAGCGATCAGTTTCTGCACGGCTTCCTGGCTGGGTACCAGCACTTTTCCACCCATGTGTCCGCATTTTTTGGCAGACGCCAATTGGTCCTCATAGTGAACACCGGCAGCACCGGCTTCGATCATGGCTTTCATCAATTCATGAGCGTTAAGAACGCCGCCGAAACCGGCTTCGGCATCGGCGACGATAGGCTGCATCCAATCGATCGAATCGTCACCCTCAGCGTGATGCAGCTGGTCCGCTCTTTGCAGGGCGTTGTTGATACGACGGACCACACTGGGAACGGAATCAGCGGGATATAAAGACTGGTCGGGATACATGGCGCCGGCCAGATTGGCATCGGCGGCGACCTGCCAGCCGGATAGATAGATAGCTTTGAGCCCGGCTTTGACTTGCTGCATGGCTTGATTGCCGGTGAGGGCACCAAGCGCGTTGACATAAGGCTCGGTTGCCATGTGCCGCCAAAGCTTTTCAGCCCCCTGGCGCGCGAGGCTGTATTCAATTTTCACGGTGCCACGTAAACGCACCACATCAGCTGCAGAATAACCTCGCTCGACGCCTTTCCAGCGTGGGTTGGTGTTCCAGTCAGCTTGTATGCATTTGATCTCGTGGTCCGTGTTCATGGCGGGTGTCCTGTTCATTAATCTATGGATGGGGCTAAAGCAATGCCCGATGCAAGCGAGAATGCTGCAAGACTGACGGTAAGCCGCAAGCTTCATCTTTGACAAGACAAATGTTTCAATGTTTAATATAAGGTTGGTTAATATTAATAAGCGATTGATTTTGAACGATAAAAACCCACGCTTCTATTACAAGGGCAACCAACTCAAACAATTGCGCGCATTTTGTGCGGTTGCCAAGAGCGGCAAAATGACTGATGCCGCTGAAGAACTGTTCCTCTCCCAGCCGGCTGTCAGCCTGCAGATCCGTGCGCTGGAACGCGAACTGGACACGATGTTATTCGAACGTCATGGTCCGCGGATCAATATGACCCGTGAAGGCCAGGAGTTGTACGACATGGCTCGGCCGCTGGTTGACGGGCTGGAATCGCTGAATCAACGTTTCAATCGGCAAATTCGGGGAGATCTGCAGAGTGGCGAGGTGGTTATTGCGGCTGGGGAGTCCACCATCATTTACCTGCTGCCACGACTCGTTGCGCAATTCCGCGAAAACTTTCCCAATATTCACGTGCAATTGCGCAACGTAACCGGTCGCGATGGTCTGGCCATGATTCGCGATGACGAAGTGGACTTTGCAATTGGCTCGATGCTGGATATTCCATCCGACATCAGCTATCAGCCGATTTACTCTTTCGAACCCGCCTTGATCATGCCCCTGGGTCATCCCCTCGCCGGCAAAAACAGCATTACCATCGAAGATATCGCCCCTTATGGCCTGATACTCCCGCCGCGACGATTAACCACCTGGCGCATGGTCGACCGAGTTTTTCAGCAGCACCAGGTGCCTTTCAACGTCACACTGGAAGTCGGTGGATGGGAAGTGATCAAGCGTTATGTGGAACTGGATTTCGGTATCTCTATTGTCACCGGGATCTGTCTGCGTGAGGACGATAAGCTGGTCGCCAAAAACATGAGTGCTTACTTCCCCAAGCGCAGTTACGGTGTGGTGATGCGGCGGGGTAAGTACCTTTCTCCGCAGGCACGAGCCTTCCTGGATGTGGCCGAGGAATCGTCCATGCCCGATTCTCCGTGGCGAATTGGCCATTCCGACCGTTAACATACCCGGGCCCAAGGCACACAGAACTCTGGATTCTTACAAGTTGTAGGCGCGTTCGTCGTGCAGAGCCAGGTCAAGACCTTCCTGTTCCTGTTCCGCCGTGACCCGCAGACCCATAACAGCATCAATCAGTTTCAGCAAAATGAAGCTGACCACTGCGCAATAAGCAATGGTGGCGCCAACACCG
>JBGTHE010000098.1:0-1600 GCA_041746335.1 Lysobacterales bacterium
GCCCCGCTTCGGCGGGGTTTTTTTTGGCTGTCCTTCAGGCAAGAGAACGTAAAGGCTCGCGAGGAGGTGGGTTATCTGTCTAGAACCACTTTGTTGATTTAAGACAGGTGCTCCACTGAAGTCTGGCTGTTGCTTTTGCGCAACAAGTTCTCCGCATGACCATTGATGGCCCGCAACATGGCATGTAGGCCATTGGCACGGGTAGCTGATAAATGTTCTGCCAGGCCGATTTTTTCAATGAAGTAGGGCTCAGTTTCGAGGATCTGTTCAGCGCTGCAGCCCGAATACGTGTCGATGAGCAGAGAGATCAGGCCTGAAACGATGGCGGCATCGCTGTTGGCGCGAATTTGAACCTTCTCGGCATTCCCCTCCAAATAAAGCCAGACTCTCGATTGGCAGCCTGCTAATAATTGGTCATCCACTTTTTCAGAGTCTTTTAGGGGCTCCAGTTTCTTCCCCAAATCGATCAGGTATTGATAGCGATCCAGCCAGTCACTGAACAATTCAAATGAGCTGATGATCTCATCTTGTGCTGTTTTCGGATCATGCATGAGTGCGTCTTACCATGGCCACTCAGGAATCCTGCCGCCGCCAGCGTGTTGTACCATCCCCATCTTCCAGCAAAATGCCCATAGCGGTAAGTTCGTCGCGAATCCTGTCGGCCTCAGGCCAGTTACGTGCAGTGCGTGCTGCATTGCGTTGCTCGATCAGATTTTCGATCTTTTGGCTTTGCACATCCGTCACATCTCCAGAAAACCACTGTTCAGCGGATTGCTGAAGTAAGCCAATCAGGCCGGCGTTAGCTAGCAAATCACCCGCCAGGGACTGGGCAGCGGCCTGGGTCGTCGCATTGGCCAACTCACGCGCCAGTCGATTAAATTCTGCCAGGGCCAGCGGTGTGTTGAGGTCATCACGCAAGGCGTCAAGAAATGCTTCAGAGGGCCTGCCAGCGGTCTTGAAAGGTCCGAACGTGTCGCTGGCAGTTCGCAGTACACCATAGAGTCGGTCCATCGTTCGACGGGCACGGTCCAACTCCTGGTTGGACCAATCGAGGGGCTGGTGATAATGCGCAGTCAGCAATAAGTATCGCAGCACTTCCCCGGGCCATTGTTTCAGGAGCTCATGCACCAGCAAGGTATTGCCCAAAGACTTGGACATCTTGCGCTTGTCCATGGTGACAAAACCGTTGTGCAGCCAAAAACGCGCAAAGGGTTCTCCGCCATGGGAGCAAACACTTTGGGCAATCTCATTTTCATGATGCGGGAAAACCAGGTCCTGTCCGCCACCGTGTATATCTATAGTATTCCCGAGGTGGGTTTCAGCCATAGCCGAGCACTCAAGGTGCCAGCCGGGACGCCCCCATCCCCAAGGGCTATCCCAGCCGGGTTGGGTATCATCCGACGGCTTCCATAGCACAAAGTCACCAGGATGCTTTTTGTAAGGAGCGACTTCGATGCGAGCACCAGCAATCATTTCACGCATATCGCGTCTGGACAACGCACCGTATTGTTCAAAGGATTCGACATGGAACAGCACGTGGCCTTCCGCGGCATAAGCGTGGCCTGATTTGATCAGCCGGTCGATCATTCGAATCATTTGA
>JBGTHE010000099.1:0-6806 GCA_041746335.1 Lysobacterales bacterium
CGGCCTCAGGCCGGGTGCCTGCAAAACCCAGCGACAGGTGCCCACACGAATCTCATCGCCACTATTGAGCAAGGCATCGGTGACCGCCTGACCATTGAGCAGAACTTCTCCCTGCTCTGCCAGCTTCAGCAAACGCAGGCTCCGTCGTTCGGCATCCACACCGAACCGGTCCAGGCTGGCAATGCAGTCTGCATAAGGCGCCAGTATATTTTGTTCCAGAGCAAGAGCCAGATCGGCGGCAGCCATGCCATTCCGCCCCGGCAAGGGTCCGGTGGGATGTAGATCAAAGTCGCGACAACGCTGTTGCAGCGTTTCGTCCACAGCATCGCACAGAAAAATGGAATGCGTACCATCCAGCATAGCCAACTCACCTGCCAGCAGTGTATTCCAGCTGCCATCGATGACGCGCTGTGCCAGCACTCGGTTGAACAGAAAACTACGCAAAGCTGAAAGATAGATGCTGCGCTTGGACCTCGGCAAACGCCCACCGTGCTGCAGCCAATGCACAGCCCGTTCCACATTGGCACCGCCAAAGCCAAATCGCTGCGGGCCAAAATAATTGGGCACACCCAGCGTCTCGATTCGGCTGAGCCTTGCTTCCAGGCTGGTCAAATCGCCCCGCATTTGTCGCACCTGAATACGAAATCGATTACCGCGCAAAATCCCGCGTCGCAGCTTTTTCCCGTGTCGGGTGGTTTGCAATATGCGAACACCTTCAATATTGGCTTCGATGCCAGGATCCGCTGGCAATAGCGGACTTGCTGATACAAATTCTGCACCCGGCTCTGCCCGCGGATCAGCAGCGGAGCCTTGCGGACATGGCAACGAGAACCATTGCCGAGTGACGGCGTGGCGGTCCTTCATGCCGGCATAGCCGACATCGCGTGGTGAACAGTTGTATGCCTGTGCCAGCTCTCCCGCCACCCATTCGGTATTGGCGCCGGTTTTCTCTACCCACAGCCAGCAGTGCGCTCCCTCGCCGGAAGGCTGCACAGTCGGCAATTCCTCAACCTGGAAATCTTCGGGTTGACCACGCAAGCGGCCATTGACTGAGGGCTTGCCCAACACATAGGGCCAGTCGGGCAAGTGCCACGCATTCGGGTTTGTCATGTCATCGCTGGCAGAATGGCAATCAATCTTTGCTCAGCAATGCGATGGCCAAGGCAGCGATGCCCTCTTCCCGGCCACAAAAACCCAGTTGCTCGGTGGTGGTGGCTTTGATGGAAACCGCAGTCACATCGACTTGCAATGCGGACGCTGTTGCCTCGCGCATGGCCATCACATGCGGTGATATGCGGGGGGATTCGCAGGCAATGGTTACATCCACATTCACCACGGCCCAGCCCTGCTGCTTCAAGAGTTCCTGTACCTTCTGCAATAGCGACACACTGCTGACACCACGCCAACGTTCATCACTGGGCGGAAAGTGCTGACCGATATCACCCAGCGCGGCGGCCCCCAGCAATGCATCACAGAGCGCATGCAAAGCCACATCACCATCCGAGTGTGCTGCAAGGCCACAGTGATGTGGAATTCGCACACCCGCCAGCATCACGTGATCTCCAGTGGTAAAGGCGTGCACATCCAGGCCCTGGCCGATGCGCAAATTCATAGGTCCACTCTCCCAGGCGGGCGTAAGCCCTTTTGACGCAACAAAATTGCCTCTGCTATGGCCAGATCTTCCGGCCGGGTGATCTTGATGTTATCAGCAGAGCCGATGACCAGTTGCACCGGGTGGCCGGAACGCTCCATGGCCTGAGCCTCGTCAGTGGGTGCCGGGCCAAACTGCAGCGCTGCAGTCAGGCTTGCCATCAATTCCTGCAGAGGAAACAGCTGCGGAGTTTGCGCAGCCCAAAGCAATTGACGCTCGACGGTCTTTGCAATTCGCCCCTGCGGATTTGCCTGCTTCAAGGTATCACTGACGGGTAACGCCAATATGGCGCCTATACCACTACTCTCTGCCTGATTGATCAAACGATCCAAAGCATCCTTTGGCAGGCACGGCCGGGCTGAATCATGCACCAGCACCCAGTCGCTGTCCGGATCATGCTGCAAAATCCAGTGCAGTCCGTTCAACACGGTACGGGCGCGACAGTCTCCGCCGTGTACTGTTTGCAGTTGAGGAAAGCCTGGACGAATCAGTTCTTCATACAAGCCATCATCGGCAGAAATCGCCACGGTGATCGCGACGATCGCCGGATGTTGCTGCAGCGCCGCGATGCTGTGGGCCATCACTGGCTCGCCATGCAAACTGGCATATTGCTTGATGATGGTGCCACCGAATCGGAGGCTTTGACCCGCCGCAGGCAGCAATGCATGGATGCGCGCAGCCATTAATTGCGCTGATTATTCTTCATCGGGCTTTTCGCCATTGTTAGCGCCATCCTTAGCGCCATCCTTAGCGCCATCGTATTGGCCGTCACTGGGCACCACCAGGAAAAACTCCTCTTCTTCCTTGATCATACCCAGTTCACTGCGGGCCCGTTCTTCGATGGCTTCCACGCCTTCACGCAGGTCTGCCACTTCGGCTTCAAGCTCCAGGTTGCGTTGTTGCAACATGGCGTTCTCCTGCTCCTGCTCCGCCACTTTCTGTTCCAGCCGCTTCACATCAGTGAAGCCGCCTTCTCCCAGCCACAACTTGTACTGCAGTAATGCCAGCAGTATCAGAAGCACCAGCAGCAGGCTGCGCATTCGGGTCTAGTGGCCTGTAACAGGGGAAGCGGGTGAGGGATCGCGACGGGATAGGGGTGCTTGGCGAAGGTCTGGAGCGAGGCCGATAGCCGTAGCTATCGACCGAGTGAAGACCAAACCAAGCGCCTCTAGACCGAGCGCGGTGCATTCGATTTCCCTGTTGCAGGCCACTTATCTTTTCCAGTTAACGATGTTGTCAAACGCATTGAGGCCGGCGTAAACGCCGCGCTTGCCAAGCGACTCCTCGATGCGCAACAACTGGTTGTACTTGGCCACCCGGTCGGATCGACAAAGGGAGCCTGTCTTGATCTGTGTGGCGGTGGTGCCAACCGCCAGGTCAGCAATAGTGGAGTCTTCGGTTTCGCCAGAGCGGTGAGAGATTACCGCGCTGTATTGCGCATTATCGGCCATCTCGATGGCTTCCAGAGTTTCGCTCAAGGTACCGATCTGGTTGAACTTGATCAGAATTGAATTGGCCACGCCCAGGTTTATGCCTTCCTGCAGAATGGCGGTATTGGTTACAAAGAGATCGTCACCCACCAATTGGCAATCCTTGCCGAGGCGTTCGGTCAACAGCTTCCAGCCTGCCCAATCGGCCTCTGCCATGCCATCTTCAATGCTGATGATGGGATAGCGCGAAACCCAATCTGCCAGGTAATCCGTGAATCCGGCGGCATCAAAGCTGCGGTTTTCAGAATCAAGGTGATAACGGCCATCGCGGAAAAACTCAGTCGAGGCTACGTCGAGACCGAGGTAAACCTGCTCTCCCGCACGATAGCCGGATTTTTCGATGGCCTGCAGGATGACTTCAATGGCGGCTTCATTGGAGGGCAGGTCTGGCGCAAAACCGCCTTCATCGCCAACTGCGGTGCTGAAACCCCGATCATGAAGTACCGTTTTCAGGGTATGAAAAATTTCCGCGCCACAGCGCAGTGCTTCGGAAAACTGGCTGAAACCCACCGGCAAGATCATGAATTCCTGCATGTCCACGCTGTTATCGGCGTGCGCGCCGCCATTGATGATATTCATCATGGGCACCGGCAAAACCAGCTCCCTGCCTTCCAGTCCGGAGTTTTCTGCCAGTCTCGCCCAGAGGGGCAAACCCTGCTCTGCCGCCATGGCATGCGCCACGGCCAGGGACACACCGAGCAAAGCATTAGCGCCCAACTTGCCTTTGTTGTCACTGCCATCCAGTTCACGCAAGCGTTGATCCAGCGCCTGCTGGTCGCCGGCATCGCTGCCCACCAGGGCTCCGGCCAATACTGTGTTGACGTTTTTTACCGCCCGATTGACCCCCTTGCCCAAATAGTGATGCGGGTCGCCATCGCGCAGTTCTATGGCCTCTCGACTACCGGTGGAGGCCCCTGAGGGCACAGCGGCACGACCAAATGCGCCGGATTCCAGCAACACTTCAGCTTCCAATGTCGGGTTGCCGCGGGAATCCAGAATCTGCCTGGCGTGCAAGGTTTTAATACGTGTCATCGAAATGGTTTCCCTGCCTGATGTTGTAAATTCCGCTGGGCCACTGGGGAGCAAACGGGCTTGCCCCAAGCAGCATTCTTGCTGACCTCAAGCAGCATCTTTGCTGACCCTAAGCAGCATTCTTGCTGACCCTAAGCAGCATTCTTGCTGATTTTGTCCAGAGCCTTCAGCGTTACCAGCAAGGGCTCCAGCTGCCCCAACGGCCAGGCATTGGGGCCATCGCTAAGCGCCTTATCCGGATCGGGATGCGTTTCCATAAACACACCCGCCACGCCGACGGCCACCGCTGCTCTCGCCAGCACAGGCACAAACTCCCTCTGCCCACCCGAGGTGCTGCCTTGTCCGCCGGGCAACTGTACCGAGTGCGTCGCATCAAACACCACCGGGCAACCGGTTTCACGCAGGACCGCCAGCGAGCGCATATCTGAAACCAGGTTGTTGTAACCAAAAGAAGCGCCGCGTTCGCACACCATGATCTGGGTGTTGCCGGTCGCTCTGGCCTTGTCGACCACATTGCCCATTTCCCAGGGACTGAGGAATTGGCCCTTTTTAATGTTCACGGCCTTGCCGGTTTCCGCCACACGAGTAATGAAATTGGTTTGCCGGCACAGAAAAGCCGGGGTTTGCAGCACGTCCACCACTTCCCCCACCGCCTGCATATCGGTGTCTTCATGCACATCGGTCAGCACCGGTACGCCAATCTGTTTTTTCACTTCCGACAGGATGCGCAGACCTTCATCCACACCCAATCCCCGAAAACTCTGGCCCGAGGAGCGGTTGGCTTTGTCGAAAGACGATTTATAAATAAACGGAATATCCAGCCGCTGGCAGATCTCCTTCAGCGTTCCCGCCGTATCCAGGGCCAGTTGTTCTGATTCGATCACACATGGCCCCGCGATCAGGAAAAAAGGCTGATCAGCGCCAACCTCGAAGCCGCAAAGCTTCATATCCGGGCCACTTGAGCTGGCAATTCACCCTGCTGGGAACGCAACGCGGCTTCAATAAAGCCATTGAACAGCGGATGGCCTTTGCGTGGGGTGGAGGTGAACTCAGGGTGGAACTGGCAACCCAGGAACCAGGGATGAGTAGGCAGTTCGATCATCTCTACCAGTGTTTCGTCCATGGACATGCCGGACAGGACCATGCCGTGCTTCTGCATTTCATCGCGGTAGTGATTATTGAATTCGTAACGGTGGCGATGCCGTTCGGTAATGATTTCCTGGCCATAGAGATCACGGGCTAGCGAGCCTTCACGCAAACGACACCGCTGGCCACCCAGGCGCATGGTGCCACCCAGGTCAGAAGCTTCGTGGCGCTTTTCCACTTTGCCGTTGCTGTCCAGCCACTCAGTGATCAGGCCGATCACCGGATGCGGTGTGTTCTGGTCTATCTCGGTGGTATTCGCACCTTTCAGGCCACAGACATTGCGGGCAAATTCAACCACCGCCGCCTGCATGCCATAACAGATCCCCAGATACGGAATGCCCTGTTCACGTGCGTGGCGAATGGCATTGACCTTGCCTTCGAAACCGCGTTCGCCAAAACCACCCGGGACCAGGATGGCATCAACACCATCCAGCGGGCTCAAATCGCCAGAAACCAGGTCATCGGATTCAATCCGTTTCAGATTAACGTGAATGCGCTGCCGCAACCCGCCGTGAGTCAGAGCTTCAGTCAGCGATTTGTAGGCATCGGCATGTTCAACATATTTGCCTACCACAGCGACCGTCACTGAGAAGCGCGTGTTCATGCTGCGATCAACCACTTCGCGCCAGTCGTCCAGTCTCGCTGGCCCACACTGCAGACTGAGTCGTTCTACCACGATGTCATCCAGACCCTGCTCATGCAGCATCAAGGGAATATCGTAAATGCCGTTTTTGGCATCGAGCGCGGAGATCACTGCCTTCATTGGCACATTGGTGAACAGAGCAATTTTGCTGCGCTCTGCTTCAGTGAGTGCGATTTCGGAACGGCACAGCAGCACATCGGGTTGTATGCCGATGGAACGAAGTTCTTTCACTGAATGCTGCGTGGGCTTGGTTTTGATTTCGTTGGCAGCACGCAAATATGGCACCAGCGTCAGATGCATGTACATGGCGTTGCGGCCATATTCGACACCCAACTGGCGAATGGCCTCGAGAAAGGGCAGAGACTCGATATCACCCACGGTGCCGCCGATCTCGATCAGCGCCACGTCATAACCTTCAGCAGCCTGCTTGACCCAGTCCTTGATCTCATCGGTGACATGGGGAATCACCTGCACCGTGGCACCGAGGTAATCACCGCGCCGCTCTTTCATGATGACATTGTTATAAATCCGCCCAGTGGTGCAATTGTTCAACTGGCTCATGCGGGTGTGGATGAAACGCTCGTAGTGACCGAGATCGAGATCAGTTTCGGCACCATCCTGGGTGACGAATACTTCACCATGCTGGAACGGGCTCATGGTGCCCGGATCCACATTCAGATACGGATCCAGCTTGACCATGGTGACCTTGAGGCCGCGGGATTCGAGGATGGCTGCGAGCGAAGCTGCAGAAAGCCCCTTGCCCAATGAAGAGACTACGCCGCCGGTAACAAAAACGAGAGATGCCATGCCAGAACCTATCCTGTGCCTGATAGTAAAAAAGGGT
>JBGTHE010000100.1:0-2234 GCA_041746335.1 Lysobacterales bacterium
CCATATCAGGCTGCAGCAACAGAATGCCTGCGAGCGCGCCGCCGAAAATCAGCGGCTTGAGTGTGTCGAAAAAGCGGCTGGAAACTTTATCTGCCTTCCGTGACAAGTAACCCGCCACATAGATGATCACCATCAATTTGACAGCTTCCACCACCTGGAAATTGACGAAGCCTAACCGTATCCAGCGCTTGCTGCCGTTCACTTCGTGACCGATGCCGGGTATGAACACCAGCAACAAAACGAGAGCAGACAACAACATCATCGGCCGGCTGATGCGTTCGAGGAAATCAATGGGCACGATGCGGAACGCACTGGCCAGCAGCAGACCCATGCAAACGTAAATGCAATGCCGCAACAGGTAATAGTAGGCGGGGGAATTCTGGCCTTCAGCAACGGCTATGGACGCTGAACCTACCATCACCACGCCAATGGATACCAACAGAATCGCGGGAACCAGAACCCAGCTGTCGAGATCGACATCCGGTTTTGCAAGACCCGTTTCCCTGGCCTGTATTCTGGTTTTGCCTGCAAACATGTTGATCTCCTCGTCCTTTAGCGAATCTTCAGGGTGGCCAGACCGGCCAGAACGAGAATCACGGAAATGATCCAGAAGCGGACAATCACCCGCGGCTCTGGCCAGCCTTTCAGTTCAAAATGGTGATGTATGGGTGCCATACGGAAGATGCGCTTGCCCGTCAATTTGAAAGAGGCAACTTGCAGAATCACCGAGACGGTTTCCATGACGAACACACCGGCCATCAGGATAAACACGAGTTCTTGCCGCACGATGACTGCAATCAGCCCAAGAGCGGCACCTACGGACAAAGCGCCAATATCACCCATGAATATCTGCGCGGGATAGGTGTTGAACCACAGAAAACCCAGCCCGGCACCACCCAGCGCACCGCAGAATATGGCCAGCTCGCCCGCACCGGGGATATAAGGCATAGCGAGGTATTGGGAGAACACGGAGTGGCCGGCTACGTAAGCGAAAATGCCCAAAGCGGCGGCCAGGAATACCGAGGGCATGATGGCCAGACCGTCGAGTCCATCGGTGAGATTGACTGCATTTGAAAAGCCCACCACCATGAAATAGGTGCTGACCATGTAGAAAATACCCAGAGGTATGGCCACCCCTTTAAAGAACGGCACAATCAGTTCGGTAGCAGCCGGCGTATCGGCCGTGAAGTACAGGAAGAAGGCTACGGTCAATCCGAATATAGACTGGAACAGGTATTTCCAACGAGCGGCGAGTCCTTTGGAATCCCGCAAGACCAACTTCTTGTAGTCGTCCAGCCAGCCAATCAGCCCGAAAGCCAAAGTAACCAGCAACAACAGCCACACGTAACGATTGTCCAGATCTGACCACAGCAAAGTCGACAGCACAATGGCAAACAGGATCAAGGCGCCGCCCATGGTGGGTGTGCCCGCCTTGGAGAAATGACTCTGCGGACCTAGTTCACGAACCGGCTGACCGACCTGGTTGCGTACCAACCGACGGATGAAAGCCGGGCCCAACAACAAAGACAGCAGCAGAGCCGTCAGGGCACTGAGGATACTACGCAGCGTGATATAGCCAAACACATTGAAGCCTGTGCTGAATTCCGCCAGTTTTTCAAACAGCCATAGCAGCATCAGGAGGCCTTCTTCAGATTGTTGCCAACGATGGCGTTCACAACTTGCTCCATGCCCATGGAGCGCGAGCCCTTGACCAGGCAATTGATGCCGGGCTTCAACTCAGCTTTCAGCGCTTCGATCAGGCTGCTGCGGCTTTCGAAATGTTCTGCTCCGTTGCCAAAAGCGTTGGTGGTGAAGCGTGACATTTCACCGATGGCAAAAATCCTCCGTACACCCAGCGCCCGTGCCGCGTCACCCACTTCAGAATGCAGCTTGCGACTGTCATCTCCGAGTTCCTTCATATCGCCCAGCACCAGCCAGGCTTTGCCCTGCATACCGGCCAACACCTGCAGGGCGGAGTACAAAGAAGCAGGATTGGCATTGTAGGTATCGTCGATAACCAGCCAGCCAGCGTCGGCATGAATCAGATTCAGGCGTCCAGGCACGGGCTGGACTGCGCGCAGGCCATCGGCAATCTGATCGACGGGAATTTTCAGAGCCACGGCTGCCGCAGCTGCAGCCAGCGCGTTGAGCTGATTGTGCTGGCCTGGCAAATGCAGTTCCAGGGTAAATTGCCCCAGCGGAGTGTTCACGCTGGGGCTGGACCCGCCGGTTGG
>JBGTHE010000101.1:0-1664 GCA_041746335.1 Lysobacterales bacterium
GGGCAACTCGTTCCGCAAGAACAGCGACACCCAATTCACGCCCAAGATCAACGTGAGTTACAAGCCGGACGAGAGCCAGCTGTACTACTTCACCGCAGCCGAAGGTTACCGCACTGGCATCACCAATCGCGACCTGCCGCTGAACCTGTGCGCCCAGGAACTGGCGAATGCCGGCTCACCTGGCGGTGTACCGCCAACCGACGCTGACACCCTGTGGAACTACGAACTCGGTGCCAAGTGGTCCTTCCAGGACGGCCGCGTGAACTTCAACGCCGCGGTCTACCAGATCGACTGGTCGGACCTGCAAGCCCAGGTGTTCCTGGCGGCGCTGAAGAATCCGGGCCCCTTGCCCAGCCAATGCACCTTCGAATCCATCTTCAACGTGGGTGACGCCACGATCCGCGGCGCCGAAATGGAGTTTAGCTCACTGCTGACCGACAACCTGAAGCTGGATGCCATGTTGTCCTATACCGACCCCGAGTACGAGGACGATTACCCCGAGATTGGCATCTTCGATGGCACCACCATCGAGGGCACCGCCGACTGGCAAAGCTTTGTTGGGCTGCAGTACGACTTCAACCTGTTCGAACGCAGCTCGTTCGTGCGCGGTGAGTGGGCTTACCTCGGCGACATCGCGCCGCGCCCCACCGACTTCAAGGCCCAGCCACTGACCTACGAAATCGGCGACTTCCATACGCTCAACCTCCGCGCCGGCATCGGGCTGACCGAAAACGTGAGTCTGGACATTTGGGCCAACAACCTGACGGATGAGTTCGGCGTCACTAGGGCAATCGATCTCGCCGGCGAGGGTGTGCCGACCTATTTCACGATCCGGCCGCGCACCATCGGCGCAACGCTGCGCTTCCGCTACCATTGATCAACCTGCCGGGCCGGTGTACCGTCCCGGGGAACCATCGACAAACCGGAGCAGCATGCCGATCGGGGCATGCGGTTCTGCATGAACGCGGAGCTTTTTGTCCATGCGTTTTCAGCAAGAGACATTCTGGGATTTCTCGCTGCGTACCTACTGCAGCACAGGCGTGCCGGGCGCTTGTATCGCACTCCAGGATGAGCTGGGCGCTGATATCAACCTCGTGCTTTATTGTTGTTGGGCCGGGGGTCTGGCTGCGGCACTGGATGACGTTGCGTTCGAGCAGGCATTCGCGTTTTCCCGCGCGTGGTCGAGCCAGGTGGTGCAGCCTCTGCGTGCTGCACGTCGCTGGATGAAAATGACCGGTTGTGCATTGAATCCCGTGGAGTCGAGCGCCTGCATGGCGTTGCGCGAAAGGGTCAAGGCGGATGAACTGGAAGCAGAAAAACTCCAACAATCAGCCCTGGCCTCCTTGCCGCTTTCGACGGCCCCATCCGAAGGGCTTACAGCCGTAGCCGCCAACCTCATTCGCTATTTCACGGCAATCGACGCGGAAATTTCCGCAGAAACGATCGAACGAGTACTGATAATCGTTGGGTCTGCGTTCCCGCAGCAAGATCCGGTCCAGCTACAGACTTTGGCCCGGGCTTTAAAAGCCGCGTGAGCACTCGGACCAGTCCCCGAACCGATGTTTTTGAACAAACCACGGAAGGCATGATGCCGATAAGCCTTGATACTGCGCACCGACGCAATCTGCAATCTGAAACGGCGATCAGCGTGGTCGCCAACACCG
>JBGTHE010000102.1:0-3728 GCA_041746335.1 Lysobacterales bacterium
CTGATTAATTCGTCCCTGAAGCATCAGAGCACGCAAAACAAAAAATGTCATTTTTGTTTTGCTTCATTTTCAATGATTTACAATCATCGAAAATGGCGGCACATCCTTGTACCGCGGCAACTCTGAATAAATCAGAGTTGCTTTAATTCCCAAACAGATGCGGGCGAGAGAGGCCGATTGCAACGAATTTGAACGCTGCAATCAGGCTGCGCCGAGTAATTCCCGTCCTATGAGCATTTTGCGGATTTCGTTAGTGCCAGCACCGATTTCATACAGCTTGGCATCGCGCAGAATACGGCCCGCAGGATAGTCGTTGATGTAGCCATTACCGCCCAGGCTCTGAATGGCTTCCAGCGCAACAGCTACGGCCGATCGTGAAGCATGTAACAAACAGGCGGCAGAATGGGTGCGTGAGGCTCGGCCCTGGTCAAATTCTTCAGCAACGCGATACGCGTAGGCACGTGAGGATTGCAGGGCAACATACATGTCGGCAACCTTAGCCTGCATCACGCCAAAACTTCCCAGCTGACGATCAAATTGTTTGCGCTCATTCAGGTAGGGCAGAGTGAGGTCCAGCGCCGCCTGCATCAGGCCTATAGGCCCGCCGGTGAGTACCAGACGTTCGGTGTTAAGCCCGCTCATTAGAACCTTCACGCCCTGGTTGACCTGGCCCAGCACGTTTTCAGCCGGAATGTGGCAGTTGTTGAAAATCAGTTCGCAGGTGTTGGAGCCGCGCATACCCAGCTTGTCGAGCTTTTGCGCCGTGGAAAAACCCACCATGCCCTTCTCAATAATAAAGGCTGTCATGCCGCGTGAACCGGCGTCTTTGCCGGCCGTGCGCATGTAAACCACCAGTACATCCGCTTCGGGACCATTGGTAATCCACATCTTGCTGCCGTTGGCCAACCAGCCATCACTTTTCGCTTCAGCGCGACAAGCCATGGAACCGACCACATCCGATCCGGCACCCGCTTCGGACATGGCCAACGCACCCACCTTGAGGCCGGCGCAGAGATCAGGCAAATATTTATGCCTCTGGCTGTCGTTGGCATTCTTGTAGAGATTGTCCATCAAAAGGTTGCTGCAGGCACCGTAGGACAAGCCCACGGATCCGGATGCACGGGAGATTTCCTCCACTGCAATCAGGTGAGCCAGATAGCCCATGTCCGAACCGCCGTATTCGCCCGGAATGGTCATGCCCAGCAAACCCAGTTCGCCCAGTTTGGGCCAGAGGTCTTGCGGAAATTCGTTGTCCCGGTCTATCGCTTCAGCGCGGGGTGCAATTTCCTGTTCGGCAAACCGGCGCACCGTGTCACGCAATAACTCAATATCTTCAGAGAGCGTAAAGTCGGTCATGCCCTTTTATTCCTCAGTATCCACCAATTTGAAGCCATCCTCATCCATCAAGCGGATGGGGATTCCCAGGGTTTCGAGCTGGGGCCGCACCGTCGCGGCATCGGCAGCCACTACAATGGCAACCTGGTCTGGCTTGAGCATGCGGGCAGCCACCTGGTTCAGTGTTTCGCGATCCGTTTCCCGCAATATCGATCGTTGCTGCCGGCGGTAATCCAGCGGCAAATCGTAAATCAGCACCTGGTCCAGCAAACCCAGTTTGGCGCCAGGGGTTTCGTAGCGGAGCGCATCCCGCTGGCCCAGGGCACTCTGCAAATAATCGTATTCTTCTTCCGTCATACCTTCAGACGCATAACGCTTCATCTGCCCCAGCACGGAACTGATGGCCTCTCCCGTTGACTCTTTGTTAACTTCGCTGGCGAAGTGGAAGCTGCCGAACTCCCGGCCGCCCCGGAAACTCGTGTAGGCGCCATAGGTCCAGCCCTTTTCTTCGCGCAGATCAAGGTTGATGCGGCTGTCGAAGGTGCCACCGAGGTTGAAATTCATCAGTGAGGTCAGGTAATGCTCACCCGTTGCATCGTAGGGCAGGGACGGATGGACAATGCGGACACTGCTCTGCGCCGCATCGGGACGGTCAATCAGATAAATCACCTGTTGGTCGAACGCATCCACCGTGGGCAAAGGTTCACGTTCTGTTTGAGTAAACGGTAATTCGCCGAGCGGAGCGAGCGCGGCCATGGTGTCGGCTTGCGAAAGATTGCTGCTGACCAGAACACCCTTAACGCGCGCGGGCAGATGCGCTGCATAAAATGCTTTTACATCTTCCAGCGTTATTTCCTGCAAAGTGTCGGGCAGGCCACCCCCGGGATAAGCCAACGGGCTGTCGGGAGTTTGCAGAATAGCGCCTACTGCCCGACCGGCCAGAGTGGGGCCGGACTTGCGGGCCTGCACCAGGCTTTCCATATTGCGCGATTTGATTCGATCAAAATCTTCCTGCAAAAAGGCGGGCTGCATCAGGCGTTCCATGGCTAGAGCCATGGCCGCATCCAGATGTTTGCTTAAGGTGTTGACGGACAATGAAGATTCGTAATCGCCCGAGCCCACGCCGACGCTGGCACCAATGCGTTCCAGTGCCTCGGTGAATTCTGCAGCAGTGCGCGTCTGGCTCGCTTCGTTCATCAGGGTGGACGTCATACTGGCCAGTCCTGCTTTTCCGGCGGGTTCGTCTCGCTGACCCACTTCGAACAGAACATTGATCGAGACGGTTGGCGTTTCATTGTTCAGAACGCCAAGTACGGTAACTCCGTTGGCCAGTTCATCACGCCAGGCGGGCGGCAGTTGCACCACCGGATTCACGCCAGCCTCGGGCTGTATGCTGCGATCAAAGTCGTCCTTGACCTTACGGAGCACCACAGCTTCTTCCAGCTGCGTTTCCGAAGGCAATGGATCGCGCCCCGGATGGGAGTCCGGGGTGACGTTGCTCGGGGTGACGTTGCTCGGGATGACGTTGCTCGGAGTTTGCGATGTCGGCACTGCTGTAGTGGCCAATTCTTTAACTCCGTCATCCCGGGCAGCCGCTCCAGGCGGCGTGACCCGGGATCCATCGCCGGTGATTGGTTTCTCGTTGTTGATGATTGTTGGGGCAGCGTAGTTGGGCTCGCGTGCTGCCATTTCAGTCTTGCCATCAGGCACTACGCTGAGAACCACCGCGGGCTTATCCACCAAATATTGCGCAAAGGCTCGGCTGACATCTTGCTGGGTGACGGCGGTGTAACGTTCCAGATCCTGGTGCACTGCCTTCGGATCACCGTGAAACATTTCCGAATACGCCAGAGCTCCCACTTTGCCCGCTACACTTTGCATGCCGAACACCTGGCCGGACTCTATCTGCGCCTTGAATTTCTGCAAGTCATCTTCGGTAACTCCACTCTCGCCAAATTCTGCGAGGGTTTCTCGAATGGCCTGTTCCATTTCTGCCAGTGTCTCTCCCGACGCCGGGTTCTGAATCACCACGAGCGCCATCTCGCAAGCCAGCTCACGACAGGCGTGGCTGACATAGGCATTCACTGCGCGACCGCTTTGCACCAGCCGCTGGTAGAGTAGTGAAGCCTTGCCACCGCCCAACACTTTGGCAGCAGCATCCAGCGGCGCTTCATCTGGATGGTTGTAATAAACCGTCGGGAATAGCATGGCGATGGCCGGCAGGTGGACGTTATCTTCGAGGGTGACGTAGCGATCCTGATCGAGTGATCCCGGCTGCTTCACCAGTTTGGGCTCTTCGGGTCCTGCGGGTATTGGCCCAAAGTATTTGGCTACCCACTCCAGCGTTTGTTGCCGATCGATATTGCCACCAATCACCAATTGCGCGTTGTTCG
>JBGTHE010000103.1:0-4267 GCA_041746335.1 Lysobacterales bacterium
GCGACAGCCGCCTGGTGACGGGAATTCAGGCGCACGTGGATCGACTGAGAAACCTGTTTGACGAAAGCGATGGCATCGACTTCGTATCCGCAGAAGCCTTGCAGGCCCAAGGTTGTACACCGGGTTTTACACTGGGTTCTACACTTGGTTTTTCTCTTGCAGAGCCAGTGGGTGACCACGCCACCGAAGTAGCATTGCTCTATACCTCCGGTACCACCGGGAAGCCCAAGGGCTGCATGCTGTCCAATTATTATTTTCTGAATATGGGGCATGAGTACAACCAGTTGGGCGGGCTATGCAGTATTGATTCAAATGATCGTCTGATGACACCCCTGCCCCCCAACCACATGAACGCCCTGTCTACCTCGTTCATGGCCATGCTGATGTGTGGTGGATGCGTGATTCAGCTCGATCGTTTTCATCCACAAAGTTGGTGGCAAACCGTGCGCAGTGAAGGCGCTACCGTGGTGCATTATTTGGGTGTAATGCCTGCGATTTTGCTAACTCTGGAGACACAAGCGAATGAAGATTTCAGTAATCAGGTCAAATTCGGCTTTGGTGCCGGTTCTGATCCTAGGCATCAACAGACATTTGAAGAACGCTTCGGATTTCCCCTGATCGAAGCCTGGGCCATGACCGAGTCAGGTGGTGCCGGAATGACGGTAGCCAAAGAAGAACCCAGGCATTTGGGCCAGCGCTGTGTTGGCAAACCGGTAACGAACATGGAGCTTCGTATCGCCGATGCCGAAGGAAAGGATGTACCACTGGGCTCCCAAGGGGAGCTGCTGGTGCGATCCCGTGGAGCAGAACCGCGCCGCGGGTTTTTCAGCGGTTATTACAAGGATGCAACGGCGACTGAAGAAGGTTGGGCCGGCGGATGGTGGCATACCGGCGATATTGTTCGACAGGGGCCTGATGGTTCGCTGTTCTTCGTGGACCGGCAGAAGAATGTAATTCGACGCAGCGGAGAGAATTTTGCGGCGGTGGAGGTGGAAGCGGCGATTCTGCGACACACCCTGGTGCGCAATTGCGCAGTGACAGCAGTCCCCGATGAAATTCGCGGGGATGAAGTGTTTGCGTTTGTCGTTCCCGTCGATGAAACAGCTAAGGGCGAAAAACTGGCCCGCGATATTTTTGATCATTCCAGGCAATTCCTGAATTATTTTAAGCTGCCTGGCTACGTGGCTTTTGTTGATGAGTTGCCTTTAACGGCTTCGCAAAAAATAAGTCGCGCTGAGGTCAAGAATCAAGCGCGCAACATGCTGGAAACAAACTTGGTTACCGATCTGAGAACTCTCAAAAAGAGGTCCTCATCATAAGCAAGTTGGAGCGCCATCAAAGGCAGGGCTACGAAGGAGTGGTGGTAAGCACTCCTGTCAGTATTCCGTATGAGCGTTATTCTGCGGAATCTGCGCACTGGTGGATGGCGCGCGCATTGTCTGCCCTGGGCCAGGCTTCCGGATTTTCTGCTACAGATATCGATGGTTTTTGTGCGTCATCCTTTGGTTTGTTCCCCGACACCGCAGTCGGCCTGACCCAACATTTTGGCTTGAGTCCGCGATGGCTGGACCACGTGCCGACGGGTGGCGCCAGCGGGGTCGTTTGTCTGCGACGCGCAGCCCGGGCAGTGCAAAGTGGCGATGCCGACATCGTGGTCTGCGTGGCAGCCGATACCAACCACGTGGATTCTTTCCGCACCATGCTTTCCAGCTTCAGCCGGTTTTCGCAGGATGCTTCTTATCCCTACGGTTCCGGCGGCCCCAACGCCAGCTTTGCCTTGATGACGCGTGAACACATGCGGGTTCATGGCAGTCGCAGAGAGGATTTCGCCCGTCTCTGTGTAGCGCAAAGGCACAACGCGCTGCACTACGAACATGCTCTGATGAAATCGCCGCTGACCATCGAGCAGTACCTCAAAGCCCGCGCGATAGCCGACCCCATCAGCTTGTTTGATTGTGTGATGCCCTGTGCCGGGGCGGAAGGCTTCCTGGTGCTGCGCGAGGATGTCGCACGCGATCGCGGTTTGCCGTTTGTGCGAATACTGTCAAGCATCGAGCGGCACAATGCCTATCCCGATGATGTGGTGCAGCTGCGTGGTGGTTGGGCCATGGACAAAGATGAATTCTGGGGCATGGCCGGGTTGTCACCAGAAGATGTTGATCTGCTGCAAACTTACGATGACTACCCGGTGATCAGCGTGATGCAGTTTGAAGACCTGGGCTTTTGCGAAAAAGGTGGCTCTGCCGAGTTCATCCAAAATAATACCTTCACCTTTGATGGCAGTTTTCCGCACAACACTTCCGGTGGTCAATTATCGGTGGGGCAGGCCGGTGCTGCGGGTGGATTCCTGGGCCTGGTCGAGGCCCTACGGCAACTGACAGGAGGAGCGATTCACAACGCCGTGCCCGATGCTCACATCGCTGCCGTTTCCGGCTTCGGAATGATCAATTTCGACCGGGGGCTATGCTCCGGCGCAGTCTTGCTCGCGAGAGACGGTGAATGACCGAGGCGCTCAAAATGCCCTCGCGAAAGGATCCGCAGAAGCGCACGCCGGTGCCAACACTGCCGCCGCATTTGCGAAGTCGCAGCAGCATGGCATTCACTACCGCTGCTGCTGAGGGCCTTTTCAAGCTGCAGCGCTGCAGCAGTTGTGGCGAGGTGATCTACCCTGCGCGAGAAATTTGCCCCAGGTGCTGGTCAATGGAGCTTAGTTGGGACGTGATGCCTCCCGGCGGAAAGCTGATCACCGAAACGACCTTACACACCAGCAACAACACCTATTTCCGTGAGCGTATACCCTGGCGCGTGGGTACAGTGCTGCTGGATGCGGGCCCCCCGGTGCTGGCACACGTGCATGGCGACGTGGTTGAACGTGCACGCGTGAATATCATTGCCCGTACCGATAAATCCGGGCAGGGCGTTCTATTCGCCTTGCCTGAACAGGAGACTCTGAATATGTCGGATGACCAACAACTTCGAACTCTGACCTGCGACCCGAAATTCCGCCGCGTGCTGATTACCGATGGCCGAACGGAGGTGGGCCACGCCTTGACAAACGCGCTGGTGGAGGCCGGTGCGGCCAGCGTTTTTGTCGGCATTGCAGAAAACTGGAGCCCCTATCCCGGCCAGGAAGCTCTGGCTGCCATGTCCGCAGTAGAGTTGATGTCGCTGGATTTGACCGATACCCAATCCGTAGAAGAGTTGGCCGGTGAGATCGGCGGAAAGGTCGACATATTGATCAACACCGCTGAATACGTGAGAACAGGTGGCACCATGGATCGACCGGGCATAGTCACCGCCCGCGACGAAATGGAGATCAACTATTTTGGTTTTTTGCGTTTAATTCAGGCCTTTGGTCCGGCCATGCGGTCGCGCGGCGCAGACGGTGACATCAGTGCCTGCGCCTGGGTGAACCTGTTGTCGGTTTACGCCCTGTCCAACTGGTCTGAGTTTGGAACTACGTCAGCCAGTCAGGCTGCAGCGTATTCGCTGAGCCAGTGCTTGCGCAAGGAGTTGGCAGGCAGTGGCGTCAAAGTCATCAATATACTTTCCGGGCCCATGGAGGATTCTCGGCGACAAACAATTCCGCCACCCAAAGTCACCGCCCAGAAGCTGGCTAGCACCGTTGTCGAAGCGCTGCAGCAGGGTATAGAAAATGTAGCGCTGGGACCGGTTGCGGAAGATATCGTGCGGCGTTTCCGTAAGGACCCCATGGTGCTTGAGCGCGAACTTTCTCAGCTTCCACAGGCTTGATCCCATGCATCAATCACATGACCAGCTGCCCGCAACCGGTGCAATCCTGCTTTGCCCGCCTTTGAAGAGAAAACACGGTTCGGGGAGCCCATTGCGGGTGCTGGCCCTGGTTGACCAAACCGCCAAGAGAGCATTCGTATGAGCACAGCGAACAAAACAGCACTGGTAACCGGCGGGAGTGCCGGCATCGGAGAGAGCATCTGCAAACATTTGCTAGATCAGGGCTACACCGTACTCAATCTCTCACGACGGCCTGCAGCAAAAAGCCACCCTAATCTGATTGATGTGCCGGTCGATCTGGCTGATCTGGATGCGACGCGACTTGTGCTGTCTGACCTGGCCAGGAAGTATGACGTCACCACGCTGGTGCACAACGCGGGTGTGATACGTTCCGGGCTGATCGAAGATGTGGACCTGGCGGACCTGGTGTACATGGATCGACTGCATGTGCACGCTGCCATTCTGCTGCTGCAAGCTGTTTTACCAGCCATGAAGCAGTCCTGCTTCGGTCGAG